>DASTOO010000426.1:0-14232 GCA_035762505.1 Candidatus Krumholzibacteriia bacterium | reverse complement strand
GCGCTCGACCGTCAATATCCGCCGAGTGGGCCGTAGACGGGACGCCTGTTTCTCCGCTAGAATTCCCCGGTCAGGGCAACGGCTACTTCGCTGGACGAATGCGGATTCCCTCCATCTCACAACCCGGCGGGCAGGTCGGCGCATGAAACCGCCGGTCGCGCGGCGCATTCCCCGCGAAATCACCGTCCACGGCAACACCCACGTGGACGATTACCACTGGCTCCGCGAGCGCGACGATCCCGAGGTGCGCGCTTATCTCGAGGCCGAGAACGCCTACGCCGACGCCATTCTGGAGCCCACGCGCGCGCTCCGCGACGCCCTCTACCAGGAGCTCGTCGCGCGCATCCAGGAGACCGACGCGTCGGTGCCGGAGAAGCGCGACGACTTCCTCTACTACGTGCGCACCGAGACCGGGCGCCAGTACGAGATATTCTGCCGCCGCCGCGACGAGGAACAGGCCCCGGAGGAGATCATCCTCGATGTGAACGCGCTGGCCCGGGGGCACTCGTACTGCGCGGTTGGCGCGTGCGAAGTGAGCCCGGACCACGCGCTCCTCGCCTACACCGTCGATCGCACCGGCGGCGAGGTGTACGACCTCTACGTCATCGACCTCGCCGGCGGCGCCGTCATCGACGGCCCCGTCTCCGGACTCGCCTCCGACGTCGAGTGGGCGAACGACAGCCGCACCGTCTTCTACCTTGTGCTCGACGAGCAGATGCGCCCGTATTCCGTCCGCAGCCACGAGATCGGAACCGACGCGGCGCGCGACCTGGAGCTGTATCGCGAGCCCGACGCCGCCTTCTACGTCGGCATCGAGGTGACGCGCAGCCGCGAGTATCTCCTGATCGCGATGGAGAGCCACGCCACCACCGAAGTCCACGCGCTGCGTCTCGACCGAGCGGCGCTCCTCCCCTCGACGGGAGAGAAGCTCCAGCTGATCGCGCCGCGACAGGCGGATGTCGAGTACCACGTGGCGCACAGCGGAGGGTCCTTCTTCATCCTGACCAACGAGGGCGCGATCAACTTCCGCGTCCTCGAGTCGCCGGCCACGGACACGGCGCGCGAGGGATGGCGCGAGATCATCGCCCACCGGCCGGCGGTGAAGATCGAGAGCATCGAGGCGTTCGAGCGGTTCCTCGTGGTGCTGGAACGCCAGGGCGGACTCAAGCACATCCGCATCATCGACCTCCTCACGCGCGAGTCGCGCTACCTCGCTTTCGACGAGCCGGTCTACACGGTGTGGCTGGAGCGCAACCCCGAGTTCCACGCGACGCAGCTGCGCCTGAGTTACTCGTCGCTCACGACGCCGCGCACCGTGTTCGACTACGACATGGACGAGGGCGGGCGTGTCCTGCTGAAGCGTTACGAGGTGCGGGGCGGTTTCGACTCCCTGCGGTACGTGAGTGAGCGCATCCACGCCACCGCGACGGACGGCACGCGGGTGCCGATCTCGCTCGTCTACCGCCGCGACACGCCCCGCGACGGCACCGCGCCACTCCTGCTGTACGGCTACGGCGCGTACGGCATCAGCGTCGAGCCGCACTTCATCGCGAACCGCCTGAGCCTGCTCGACCGCGGGTTCATATTCGCCATCGCGCACGTGCGCGGGGGCGGCGATCTTGGCCGCGACTGGTACGAGCACGGCAAGAAGCTCTACAAGCGGAACACCTTCACGGACTTCCTCGCGTGCGCCGAACACCTCATTGCGCGCAATTACACGAGCGAAGGGAAGATCGTGTGCTACGGCGGAAGCGCGGGGGGGCTGCTCATCGGCGCGGTGCTGAACGCGCGCCCCGCGCTGTGGCGCGCGGCCGTGGCGGTGGTGCCGTTCCTGGACGTGCTGAACACGATGCTGGACAATACGCTGCCGCTCACCGTGCTCGAGTACGACGAATGGGGCAATCCCAACGACCGGAAGTTCTACGAGTACATCCGCTCGTATTCGCCGTACGACAACGTCCGCGCGCAGGCGTATCCGCCCATGCTCCTGCTGAGCGGCCTCAACGATCGCCGCGTGCAGTACTGGGAGCCGGCCAAGTGGACGGCGAAGCTCCGGACGATCAAGACCGACGCCAACCCGCTCCTGCTGCGCACGCGCATGCTGGAGGGCCACAAGGGCGCGTCCGGCCGTTACGACAACCTGCGCGACGTGGCACTGGAGTACGCCTTCATCATCGAGTGCGACAAGTTGAAAGCCGCAGCGAAAGGGTGACGATCATGGAAGACCGTGCCATTCAGGATTTCTATCCCGACGACTTCTCGCACTGCTACGGATGCGGGAAGCTGAACGCGGCGGGGCATCGCATCAAGACCCGCTGGAAGGGTGACGAAGCCGTGACGCACTTCACGCCGGAATCGCACGACATCGCGCTCCCGGGTTTCGTTTACGGCGGACTGGTCGCCTCGCTCATCGATTGCCACGCGATGGCCACCGCGTCGGGCGCGGCGGTGCGCGCGTCGGGACACGCCATGGGCGAGGTGCCCTCGCCGCGTTTCGTCACCGCGCAGCTCAACGTGAGCTACCTCAAGCCCACGCCGCTCGGCCCCGAGCTGGAAATCCGCGGCCGCGTGAAGGAGGCCGGCGCGCGCAAGACCATCGTCGAGGTCACGGTCTCGGCACAGGGCGTCGTGACGGCGAAGGGCGAGGTCGTGGCGGTCCCGATGCCGGAATCGATGATCCGGAACCGTTGACACTCCAGCTGCGTCGCTCCCGTCAGCATGACGAAAAAGGGCCCGCCGAATCGGCAGGCCCTTTCTCGACGAGAAACAGAATCCGCGCGCAATTCTAAATGGTTTCCGGGAGCGTGTACGTCCGCCCCTGGTTGTGCTCCTTCAGGTACCTCATGATCGGCTCGAAGTAGCGCAGCATCGGCTGCGCGCTCACGTCGGAACCGGTCGCCTCGCGCGTCAGTTCGCGCCAGTCACGGGTGGCGCCCGGCGTCAGAATCTGGCGCAGGAAGTCGCCCACCGCGGTGCTGCCGTAGTAGTTGGTCGCGTGCGGGTCCTGCTTGAGGATGTTGTTCGCGATGTGGTCGTGCAGCTGGAAGAGGAGCACGTACGACATCGCGTAGTCGTAGTACTGCGCCGCGTCGTCGATGATGTGCGTCTTCGTCGGCGCGTCGCAGAACTCCTCGCCGCGCGGTGATGGCGGGACGATGCCCTGGTACTTCGCCACCAGCTCCCACCACTTGGCGTTGAACTGCTCCTTCGGCAGGTTCTCGCCATAGAGCGAGTACTCGAACTCCGTCATGACGCCCGCCGACCACGGGAGGAACACGATGTAGTTCAGCGCTTCCTTGAGCAGCGACTGCGTCTCGTCGGTCTCGGCGCCCTCGGGGAAGAGTCCGATGCCCTGGATGAACGGCTTCTGCATGGCGGCGAGGCCCATGAGGCTGCCGACGCCCTCGTGATAGGCGCGGTTGGCGCCGCGCCGCAGCAGCACCGGGACGCCCGGGTTGGTGTACGAGATGTAGTAGTACACGTGGCCCAGTTCGTGGTGCGTGGTCTCGTACCAGTCGGCGTTGGGGATGACGCTCATGAGGCTGCGGACGTCCTTGTCGAGATCCATGTGCCACGCCGACGCGTGGTTGTTCTTCTTGTACGGCGCGTCTTCCGGCGCTGGATAGAGATCCGACTTCTCGTAGAACGACGCGGGCAGCGGTGAGAAGCCCAGGCTCACGTAGAAGCTTTCGGCCTGCTTGACGAGCCACTCGGCCTCCCGCTCCTTGAGCCTGGAATCGAGGTCGAGACCCTCCACCTTGACCAGCGGCGACCAGTCCTGGCCCCAGCGGTTCGGCAGCCAGTGCGCCGGCAGCATGTCGGGCACTTCCTTCTGTCCGTAGCGCTTCGCCAGCTCGTAACGCGCCCAGGTGTGCAGCTCGCGGTAGAGCGGCCATATGTCGCGCACCGTCTGCAGCATCTCGGCGCGCAGTTCCGGTGTCGTCATGCCGTACTCGGAGACCTGGTAGTCGAAGTAGTCCTTGTAGCCGAGCGCCTGCACCGTCTGGTTGCGGTACTGCTGCAGTTCGACGAGTCCGTCCTTGAGGACGCCGCCGACCGTCTTGCTCGTCGTCCAGGCGGCGAGCCGCTGGTCGAGATCGGTCTCGTTGCGGATCATCTCGTCGATGTCGTTGGTCGAGATCGACTTGCCGTCCATCTGGAAGTCGAAGCCGAAGAGCTTCTCCACCATCTCCGTTTCCACCTTGATGCGCTGCTTGACGAGATCGGGAACGGTCTGCGGATTGTTGGCCGCTTCGTAAAGAATCGCGTTGAGCTGACGCACGAGAAGGTCGGAGAGTTTGTCGCTCTGCGCGAGAAAGCCCCGCGCCTTCTCGATGTTCTCCGTGCTGCCGGTGAACGCGGCCATGGTTTCCTTCGCCATGCGGGAACGATAGGCGTTGGTGGTGTCGCCTTCGACTATGTGGGTGTTCACGGCCCATTCCGCCAGGCTGACCTCGTAATAGAGTTTCTGGAGTTCGGCCGTGTAGCTGTCGACGAAGGCCTGCGCCGCCTGCTCCGGCTTCTTGCCGCACGATGCGAGCATCACCGCAGCGGCCACGAGGAGCACGGCCACAAGAGAGCGTTTCATATGTCCTCCTGGGATCTTTCTATATGTGGAGGCGCGATAGGGACGGGAGCCCCGCGCCGTTCCGCCCATGGTAGCCCATCGCAAGCGCAAGTCAAGGTGCTATAATGGCGGTCCCATGACGGCCGAGCATCGCCCGCTGACCAACGACAACGGCGCTCTGCGCCCGGTGACGACGTTCCCGACCGCCGCGCTGGAGTTCGAATTTCCCGGGCTCGCGATCGGTGTCGCCGAGTACGCGGAGGGACCGACGGGCTGCACGGTGCTCCACTTTCCGGACGGCGCAACCGGCGTGGCCGACGTGCGCGGCGGCGCGCCCGGCACCGTGCTCTCGCCGCGCGAGGGATGGGTGGACGCCATCTGCCTCGCGGGCGGCTCCGTGTACGGCCTCGAGGCCGCGAGCGGTGTCAGCGCCGCGCTCCTTGCGCGCAAGAACTACGACACCGACTGGAACAACATCGCGATCGTGTCGGGAGCGGTGATCTTCGACTTCAACCGCTTCCGCGCGAACAAGGCGGTCTATCCCGATAAGGCACTGGGGCGCGCGGCGCTGGAAGCGGCGCGGCCGGGCGCGTTCCCGCTGGGCGCGCGCGGCGCGGGGGCATGCGCCACGGTGGGGAAATGGCTGCGCGATCCCTATGAACTCGAGCGCTGCGGCCAGGGTGCGGCGGTGCACGCCGCCGGCGACGTGCGCTTGGCCGCGTTCTGCGTGGTGAACGCGGTGGGCTGTCTCGTGGACCGCGAGGGGCGGGCGGTGCGCGGTCATCTGAATCCGGAGACGAAGCGCCGGCACCGCGTGGGCGAGGTGGTGGCGATCCGCCACGACGCGGAGCCCGAGCCCGACGTGCCGCCCGGCAACACGACGCTCACGGTGATCGTGACGAACCAGGTCATGGGTGTGCGCGAGCTGAACCAGATGGCGCGCCAGGTGCACAGCTCCATGGCGCGCGCCATCGATCCGTTTCACACCATGTACGATGGCGACGTGTTGTACGCGGTGACGACGAACGCGATCGAGCCCGCTCCGCTCAAGTACAACGAGATCAGCTACATCGCCTCGGAGCTGGCGTGGGACGCCGTGTTGCGGAGTTTCTAGCCCGGTTGCCGGGCGCCGTGCGAACCGTTATTCTACACGGATGAAACGCTCACTCACCCGCTGCGCCTGGCCGGGCGACGACCCGCTCATGCTCGCCTACCACGACGAGGAGTGGGGCGTGCCGCTGCACGACGACCGCGCGCTCTTCGAGTTCCTGATTCTGGAAGGCGCGCAGGCGGGACTGTCGTGGCGGACCATCCTCCACAAGCGCGCCAACTACCGGCGCGCGTTCCACCGCTTCGACCCGAAGAAGATCGCCGCGTACCGCGCGGCCGACGTGCGCCGACTGCTGGCCGATGAGGGCATCGTCCGCAACCGCCTCAAGATCGAATCCACCATCGACAACGCCCGCGCGTTCCTCGACGTGAAGAATGAATTCGGAACCTTCGACGCGTACATCTGGTCGTTCGTGGACGGAAAGCCGATCGAGAACCGCTGGCGATCGCTGCGCGATCTGCCCGCGAAGACGGCCGCGTCCGACGCGATGAGCAAGGACCTCAAGAAGCGCGGCTTCCGCTTCGTGGGGTCGACCATCTGCTACGCGTTCATGCAGGCGACGGGCATGGTCAACGACCACACCGCGGATTGCTTCCGCTATCGCGAGATCGGGAGGGGACGATGAACGAAGCCACGCGCACCGAAGCGCGGGAGAACGCTCCGAAGCCGCGGCGCAACGCCTGGCAGCACATGAAGGAGCGCTGGGGCGTCACCGGCTGGGGTGTGATCGCCATCCTGCTGTCGTTTTCGCTCGCGGGGATGAGTGTGCTGCGCGTGGGCAAGCCCATCGTGCACGCCATCCTGCCGCACGACGCGCCGGCCTGGCAGTACTGGACGGTGAAGCTTCTCATCATCGTTCCCATCTACGAGGTGCTGCTGCTCATCTGGGGGACGTTGCTCGGACAGGGCCGCTTCTTCCGCCTCAAGCTCCGCCAGACGCTGCGGCTTCTCGCCAGGCCGTTCAGAAAGCGGGGCTGACCCCCTTGCGCCGCGCGGCGCACCGTCCTATACTCGCGCCGTCATGGCCTACCAGGTAGAGATTCGCAGAGTCCCCGAACAGCACGTCGTGAGCATCCGCACCCAGTGTCACGTGGCGGAACTCGGCGCCATTCTCGCCGAGATCCTCCCCGAAGTATGGCGCTACGTGCGCAACAACGGCGTCGCACCCTGCGGACCTCCGTTCACGCGCTACCACGGCTTCTCGGAGGATCGCGTCGACATCGAGGGCGGGCTTCCCGTCGCGGCGCCGCTTCCGGGTGAGGGCCGTATCGCGGCGGGGATGCTGCCCGGCGGCGAGGTCGCCACGACCGTGCACATGGGACCGTACGACCGGCTCCCGCACGCGCACGACGCGCTCCACGAGTGGCTCGAGCAGAACAAGAAGAACTCGGCCGGCCCGCAATGGGAGGTCTACTGGACCGACCCCGGTCTCGAGCCCGACCCCGCGAAGTGGAAGACCGAGTTGATGTGGCCGATCCGGTGATCGCCGCCGGCCGCCGCGTTCACTGTCGATGAAGCGCGACATCAACACCCTGATGCTGCTGGGCGCGGGCGAACTCGGCCGCGAGGTCGTCATTTCCGCCAAACGCCTCGGCAAGCGCGTGGTCGCGGTCGACCGCTACCCGGGTGCTCCCGCCATGCAGGTCGCGGACGCGTTCGAAGTCATCAACATGCTCGACGCGGAACAGCTCGCCGCCGTGGTCGCCAGACACCGCCCCGACATGATCGTCCCCGAGATCGAGGCCATCCGCACGGAGAAGCTCCGGGAGTTCGAGCAGAACGGAACGATCGTCATCCCCACGGCCGAGGCCGCGTTCCTCACCATGAATCGCGTGGCGATCCGCGAAGTCGCCGCGCGCGAGCTGGGGCTGCGCACCGCGAAGTATGCCTACGCGACCTCGCTCGACGAGCTCCGCGCGGCGGCGGGGCACACCGGCATCCCGTGCGTGGTGAAGCCGGTGATGTCGTCGTCGGGGAAGGGGCAGTCGACGGTGGAGACGGCGGACGGGCTCGCGCGCGCGTGGGACTACGCGTGCAGCAACATGCGCGGCGACGAGCACAAGGTGATCGTCGAGGAGTTCATCGACTTCCATCTCGAGATCACGCTGCTCACCGTCCGCCAGTGGGACGGGCCGACGCTCTACGTCGATCCCGTCGGCCACCGGCAGGAGCGCGGCGACTACCAGGAGTCGTGGATTCCGGCGGCGCTTTCGCCGGCGCAGCTCGCGGACGCGCAACACATGGCGAAACGGGTGACCGACCGCCTGGGAGGCGCGGGGATCTTCGGAGTGGAGTTCTTCATCACGAAGGACGAGGTCGTCTTCTCCGAGCTGTCGCCACGGCCGCACGACACCGGCATGGTCACCATGATCTCGCAGGACCTCTCGGAGTTCGACCTGCACGTGCGCGCCATCCTCGGGCTTCCGATTCCGGTGATCAACTACCACGGACCGTCCGCGTCCGCCGTGATTCTCGCCGACCGCGCGTCTCCGCGGGTGGCGGGCTACGACGGCGTCGACCGGGCGCTCGCGCTGCGCGACACGCAGATCCGCATCTTCGGGAAGCCCGACACGCGCAAGTACCGCCGCATGGGGGTCGCCCTCGCGCGCGCGGAGAGCACCGACGCCGCCCGCCGGCTGGCGAAGCAGGCCGCGGACAGCGTGACCATCCGCTACGAGTAGGCCATGAAGTTCACGTGGATCGGCGGCCCGTCGTACGTGCTCGAGCTCGGGCCGTTTCGCATCGTGGGCGATCCGGTGCTGCGCGACGCTTTCGAAGTCGCGGGCGCGGGGGCGGTGCGCCGTCTCACCCCGCTTCCCGCGGTCGACATGAGCGTTGCCGATCTGGTGATGGTGACGTCGCGACGGGCGGATCACCTCGACCTGGACGCGGTCGCGCGCTGCGGCGCGCGCACGGCGCTCGTCCCGGCGGGCGCCGATGTCCCCGGCATGACCGCGATCGACGCGGGCGGGTCCATGCGACTGGAAAAGGACGCGGCGGCTCTCACCATCGCCGCGGTGCCTGCGGGCGGCGACCTCGGTTACTTCCTCCATCTGGAGTCGGACGCGCGGCCGTTCACCGCATATGTGACCGGGGACACGATCTTCTCCGAGACGACGCGCGAGATCCAGCGCACACACGGCCACGCGAACCTGCTGGTGATCCACGCGGGCGCGGAGCGCGCGCCGGACGGTTTGCTCCGCAGCGCGGACGCGAAGGAAGCGATGCAGATCGTGTACCGCATGCAGCCCAACGCGATCGCGGCGGTGCACCACGGCACCTTCTCGCACTACACGGAGCCGCTCGCGCCGCTGGTCGAGAAGATCGGCCTCACCATCTACGAAAAACGCCTCCGCATCCTGCGCGAAGGCGAATCATTTGAGAAAGTAATCAGCCCCGGGGAGTGATCGCAGTCTGCGCCACCCGCGCGGAACGACTTCGATCAGTTATTCAGCGCGCCGTCGGCTATCCACTTGCGGATCAATTCGATCTGCGCCGTCGACAGCGGGCCGCCGACCTGCGGCATCGAGCCCGTCTCCACCAGCAGATACAGCACCGAGCCGGCCGGACTGCCGGCCACCACGCGTTCGCCCGGGAACGACTGCGCACGGACCCCGACGAGATTGGCCCACGATTGACCCTCGGTGAGATCGAGGCCGCCCGTGGGCGCTGGCTGCACGTGGCAGCCCGCAATCGCACAGCGCGAATTGAAGATGGGCTGGATGTCCTCGCTGAACGAGACGACTTCAGGCGTGGGCGTCGTGGGGTCGACGGGGTCTCCCAGGTCCGAGCAGCCGAAAACGGCCACGACAGAGAGCGCGATCGTGAGGGGCAGAAGGGTCGGGAGTCGGAAGAGTCTCACTTCGCGGATTATACAGCGCCCGGCTTGGGTCCCGCCAGTGCCCTCGTCAGGAGCTGACCTTCTCCTCGATCAGGCGCCGGAAGCGCGGGTCGTCGCGCAGCGAGTCGAACCCCGGGTGCAGGCGCAGGATCGCGGGCGAGAACCCGGACGGCACCGACATCAGGTACTCCAGCTCGCGGATCGCGCGGTCGTACTCGCCCGTGATGATGTAGATGATGGCCCGTTCGTTGCGCAGGTCGGCTCCCGTCATCGCGTCGCGCTCGACCGGCATGATGTCCACCGCCCGGTCGATGGTGCGGAGGGCTTCCGCGTTCCGGTCCAGCATGCCGAGGGCGGTCGCGTAGGAGGCGAGCTTGTTGGGATTGTCGCTCGTCGCGAAGTTCCGCACGTTCATGAACGCGAAGGCGGAGTCGGCGTAGATCCGCGCGCGCCGGTCGTCGTCGGCGAAGTGGTACGCGGCGCCGCGCGTGAGGTAGTACGTCGCCGTATCGATTCCCGCGACCGATTTCAAACCGGGCATGTGCTGCTCGACCGCTGCGTAGTCGCGCGCCATGATGTCGCACTCGACCATGAAGGTGCGGAAGTAGAAATGCCGGGTGAGCAGGGGATCGAGGATGGCCCGGGCGCCGGCGATGTCGCCGCTCTCCACCAGGCGCATCAGCGCGCGGTAGGCATCGAACTGCCCGCCCGGCTCGAGCGCCAATCCGCGCGCCACGTAACGGCGTGCATCATCCCAGCGGCGCATGTATACCAGCGTCTGCAACAGGTTTCCGATCCGGTCCGAATTGGAGGGATCGAGCTCGATGGCGCGCTCCAGGTTGGCCACCGACTCCTCCCAGCGGCCCTGCCGGCGCTGAACGAAGGCGATGGCTTCGATCACCTCCGCGTTGTTGGGCTGCAGCCGCCGCGCGAGGTCGAACTCGCGCAGCGCGCGTTCGTAGTCCCGGCTGCCGTAGTAGTGGTAGTAGCCGACCGCGACGTGCCCCGCCGGCTGCTGGTCGTTCGAGTGCCGCATCGCGACGAGCGACGCGCGACGAGCCTTCTCGAGCAGCGGCCGCTCGGGGTGGAGCCCGTTGAAATACTGGTTGGCGTAGCGGCGCGCCAGGAAGGCCTGCGCCTCGGCGAAGGTCGAGTCGAGCGCGACCGCCTGCTCCACCAGCGCAATCGCCTCCTCCATTTCCCCCAGGCCCAGCGCGCGATCGTAACCGGCGCGCCCGCGCATGTAGAGGTCGTAGGCGTCGAGATTCCTGGTCGGCGCCGCCGCGATGGCGGCGCGCTCGGGTGCCAGGAGGGTGACGTTGAGCTCCTCCGCCACCTTCGACGCGATTTCGCTCTGCAGCGCGAAGATCTCTTCGTAGACGCGGTCGAAATTCTCCGCCCACAGATGCGTGTCGTCGTGGATGCGGATGAGCTGCGTGCTGACGCGCACGCTGTTGTGGCCGCCCGACTTGTCCCAGCGCACGGACCCCTCGAGCACGTACTCCACGCCGAGTTCCTTGCCGACCTGGCGCAGGCTCTTTTCCGTGTCCTTGTACTTCATCGCGCTCGTGCGCGAGATGACGCCGAGGCCGGACAGCTTTGCGAGGTGCGTCGTGATCTCCTCGGTGACGCCGTCGGCAAAGTACTCCTGGTCGGTGGGCCCGAGGTTCTCGAACGGGAGCACGGCGAGCATCTTTCGTCCCGCGCTCGCCTCCGGCACCAGCGCGCCGCCGGGGCCGCGCCCGCGCACGAACCACGCCGCCATCGCGACGACCGCGACCACGGCCGCGACGGCCACCAGGGCGCGACGGGGACGGCGCGCCCTGCCCGGTATGCCCCGGCCCGCGCCCGCGCGCTCCAGGTCGGCGATGACCTCGGCGGCGCTCTGGTAGCGATCGCGCGGGTGTTTTTCGAGAAGCTTCGTGATGACGGTCTGCAGCGCGTCCGGCACGGCCTTGTTGTGGACGCGCGCGGCGGTGGGAGACTCGTTCACGATGGAGTACGTCACCGCCGCCTCGTGCTCGCCCTTGAAAGGCATCCGCCCGGTGACCATCTCGTAGAGCACGACTCCGAACGAGAAGAGGTCCGATCGATGGTCGACCTCCCCGTCCCGCACCTGTTCGGGCGACATGTACGCGGGCGTCCCCGCGGACGAACCCATGCGCGAGACGAAGGCGCTCGTGTCGCGCCCGCGCGCCAGGCCGAAGTCCAGGACCTTGAGCTGTCCTTTCGGCGTGAGCATGATGTTGTCCGACTTGACGTCGCGGTGGATGACATCGTGCTCATGCGCCATGGCGAGCGCGGAGAGAATCTGGGGAGCCAGCTCGAGCGCCCGCTCCCACGTCATCGCGCCGCGTTTGACGATGCTCCGGATCGATTCACCCTCGACGTACTCCATGACGATGAAGATGTGCTCGGGCGTCTCCTCGATGGCGTGCATCGCGACGATGTTGGGATGGTTGAGGCGCGAGGCCGCGCGCGCCTCGCGGACCAGCCGCTCGCGGGCGTTCGGGTCCTCGTGGATCGCCTTGGCGACGAACTTGAGCGCGACCCGCCGGTGGAGCTTCTCGTCCTCCGCCAGGTACACGATGCCCATGCCCCCGGCGCCGATCTCCTCGAGGATCCGGTAGTGGAGTATCTTGCTTCCGACGAGCGTCATGACGGTGCAGTGTAGGTGAGCCGGGGGCGGCCGGCAATCGCAAGTGACCGGTTATACGTCGAACCCGCCGGCCGGGTTTCCCAGCCGTGCCCGCATCAGGCGGGCGATCTCGCGGGCGGACGGATCGTCCGACGCTTCGAGGGCCCGCGCGACACCCTCCTGGTCCTCGCGGGCCCGGTTCTGGTTCAGTTTGAACTTCCCCTCGATGCGCTCGATCGGGATCTCGAACCCCACGATCCCCTTCATTTCCACGTCCATGACGGCCTCCGCCTGCGCCACGTCCCACGGATGCCCGAGCGGGGCTTCGTGCTCGTCGACGAGACGCATGACCATCTCCCGCATGGCGGGATCCGCGGAGACGATGCGCGGCGTTCCGGTGGCGTGCACCACGGCGTAGTTCCACGTGGGGACGGTCTCCTGGTGCCGGTACCACGCGGGCGAGATGTATGCGTGTGGTCCGATGAACACGACGAGCGACGGTGCCGCGCCCGCGAATGCCCGCCAGTGGGGGTTCGCGCGCGCCACGTGCGCGATGAGCGTGCCCTGCGGGCCGCGGTCGGCGTCGATCATGAAGGGGAGATGCGTGGCGAACGACTCGCCGTCGCGATGGGTGAACAGGGTCGCGAAGTTGTAGCGCCGGATCAGCGCGTGGAGTTCCTGGAGGTCGTCGTTCCGGTACGAGCGCGGCGTGTACATGCGCCCATGATACTGGAACCCGGCCGCGCGCGCAAACGCCGCGGTCCGCAAAGAAATCGGGCCGGCGCTTGTCTCGCGCCGGCCCGTGATGAATTCGATGTTCTCCCCTGAAATTCCTGGATCGCTACATTCCGTTGCTGAAGCGGACGATCTGGCCGGTCTTGCCCTGTCCCGTGATGACGTAGCCCACGTTCTGGCCCAGGGCATCCACCACCGGCTCGTATCCCGTTTCGCCGGCGACCGTTGCGGGGCCGTCGATGGGCTCGGTGCGCGCGCGCGTGAACGGGTTGATCAGGCGCTGGTCCTGCGGAAGCATGTCGATGATACTCTCGCCGGTCGGTATGACGGCGGCGAGGTTCGTCGCGTATACGCCGTCGTTCTGCACGCTGAAGTCCTCCGCGGCGACCTGGACGGCGTGGCTGTTCGACTTGACGCCCGCTTCCTTGGCGTTGGCCTGCATGCGTACGAAGTTGGGCAGCGTGATGGCCACAAGAACGCCGATGGTTACGACGACGATCATCAGTTCGATGACGGTGAATCCTTTTGTCTTCATGGCTGACCCCTCATGCCGCGTTCCCGCGGCGCCGATTTAGTCTCCGGAACGGGCATGAGCAAGCCGCGTACCAGTCGGGCAGGGTCGGTTGCGGGCGATGTCCCGTTGCGCCGCGGAAGGGAGCCACGCGGACGGGCGCGCCCCGCGCCCGTCTCGCGGGCGCTTAGGAAAGCGAAATTGCGGTCTGCAGGTAGCGCATCAATTCTTCCGCGACCGACATGTCTTCGGCAGGCGCGATGCGCTTGTAGTGGGAAAGGGCGTCGTACGCCGTCCGGTAGTCCTCGGTGAGCGCCGTGACCAGGCCAAGGTTGAAGTACGCGCTCGCGAGATCGCAATCGCACTCGATCGCCTTCTCGTAGTGCATGCGCGCGAGCTTGAGGTCGCCGTACTCGAAATACAGGTTGCCGATATTGTAGTGGGACTCCGCGTGGCGCGGCTCGAGGGCCAGCGACTGCGCGAAGCATTCGAACGCCTGATCGAGGTCGCGCTTGAGCGATCTCAGCACGCCCAGGTTGCACCACGCGTCGGCGGGGTAGTCGCCCTCCTCCGCGGCGCGGCGGTACAGGTCCTCGGCGCGCGGGTCGCCCCGGTCGTCGAGCAGGATGGCGGTTTCGAACAGGCCGGTCTGCAGCGGCAGCGGGACGACGGCGCCCAGGCGCCCGGGCTCCACCGCGCCCGGAGCGAACATGTTGATCTGGCCCTCGGCCTCCATGCGCGTCGCCTTGCCGGGCTTGCGCGTGTCGGCGCGCTGGAAGCCGATGCGCGACACCGCCTCCACCGGGAAGCGGATGACGTTGGTCGGGCG
>DASTOO010000425.1:0-3419 GCA_035762505.1 Candidatus Krumholzibacteriia bacterium | reverse complement strand
CGCGCGGCGACGAACTGCGCCGAGCCCCCGCCAATGTCCACCATGAAGGTCACGGAGTGGGGGCGGGCGAGGCGTGAGCGTGCGGAGAGAAACGCGAGGCGGGCTTCTTCGCGGCCGGTGAGCACGCGAACCTCGAGGCCGGCGGCGCGCTCGATCTCCCGCGCGACGCGCGCGCCGTTGCGCGCGGTGCGCAGGGCGTAGGTTCCCACCGCAAGGATGCGAGCGGCGCCGTGGCGGCGGGCCTCGGCCGCGAGCGACTTCACCACGCGCGCGGTCTGCGCCGCCGCCGCTCCGGAAATGCGGCCGCTCCCGTCCAGCCCCGCCCCGAGGCGGGTGGTGACGCGCGCGAAGTGCCGCGTGCGGACGCGGCCGCCGTGGACGGTGGCGACGAGCAGCTTGACGGAGTTCGTGCCGATGTCCAGGACCGCGACCGGCGGCGCGGTGCGAACGGCTCTCATCGCCCCGAGCGCAGGGACGCGGAGAGCGTCTCGAGGGTCGGGTCGTTGGGCGGGGAGAACATGCGGGCCTTTTCGATCGCCGCGAGCGCCGACTTGATGTCGCCCTTCTGCCCGTGGAGCTCGGCCAGCGCGATGAGGCCCTGGCGTTCGTAACCGGTCAGCTGCGCGATGTGCGTGTAGCTCCGGATGGCGGCGTCGATCTTGCCCGCCGCGCGCTGGATCTCGGCGAGCGCCACGTAGCTGGGCGCGTAGACCGCGCGGGTCGGGTCCACGATCTGCGCGAGCATGCTCTCGGCTTTGGCGAGATCACCGGACATGGCCGCGCAGCGCGCGAGACCGGTGATCGCGCGCTGGTCCGACGGCGCCAGCTGCAGCATGCGTTCATACACGCGCGTCGCGTTGGCGAGATCGCGGCGCTTCAGGTAGCAGTCGCCGAGGCAGTCGAGCGCGTGGGCCGCGAGCTCGTCGCTGCCGCCCACGCGTTCCAGCACCTCGATCGAGCGCGAGCACAGGCCGCTCTTCCAGAGGAGTACGCCCAGGTTGTAGTCGACCTCGCGCTGGATGGCGCGGTACGCCGGCGTCGGATACGCACGGTCGATCTCCGCGGCGCGCGAGAAGTGGTCGAGCGCCGTTCCCTCCAGGCCCATCTTGAGGTAGGCGTTGCCCAGGGTGTAGTTCGAGAAGGCCTCGGCGTACGAGCGCATCTGCCGCTGATAGGCGTAGTCGGAGTTGACGAAGATGGCCGCCGCGGCGAGGACGACCACCGCGCGCAGCACGCCGAAGCGCCGCTCCCGGAAGCCGCGCACGAGGTGGACGCACGCGTACGCGGAGAACAGCGTCAGCACCGGCACGATGGGAAGCCGGAAGCGCGCGTTCACGAAGAACGCCACCACGCCGAGCGAGTAGACGATGACGAAGAGATAGAACATCGCCAGCTCGTTCCGGCGCCGCCACAGCAGCACGCCGCCGAGGATCGCCAGCGGCGCCACCAGCCAGAAGCCCGGGAGCGGCACGTGCTTCATGCCGGCCAGGTGCCAGAAGAAATAGATGTACTTGTCGTTGGCGCGTTCGCCCGCGCCCCAGAACATCATGAACTTCCGGCCCATGTGGCGCCACGCCTCGCCCGGCTGGGTCCGCAGATACTCGAAGCCGCGTTCGAAATAGTAGTCGGAGACCTCGGACAGGGTGAGCTTCCGTCCCCGGGCGCGTTCCGCGAGGGCGATGGCGTCGTTGTAGCCGCCCCACCAGTCGGCGCGCGTTCCCGGCACGATGGCGGTGGAGCCGTCCGATGCGGGGTTGTTCCCGATGTAGAAGTTGACGCCGCCGGACGCGCCCACCGGCACGATGGCTTTCGCGACGGTGTAGTTGCGCACCATCACCGGCAGAATGGGAAGGGCGCAGGCCGCGGCGACGACGAACGTCTGCACGATCCAGCCCCGCGCGGCGGCCGGCCGCGCGCGTCCCGCGAGGTAGATGGCGATCGGCACCGCCGGGAAGAAGACCATGATGCTCGGGCGTGTGATGGTGGCGAGCCCCAGCGCGAACCCGCCCGCGGCCAGCCGCGCCAGCGAGTGGCGCCTGACCCCCTGCAGCAGGAGGAACATGGCGAGCGTGTTGAGGAAGATGAAGGTGGTCTCGAGGAGGAGGTCGCCCTCCATGTAGACCAGGACCCAGTACAGTGCCGTCGTCAGCCCCGCGACGAGGGATACGCTGCGCGAAAACAACTCGCGCGCGGTGAGGTAGATGAGGCCGGCGGTGAGGGCGCCGATCAGGTGCTGCACGAGCACCGCGAAGGCGATGCTCGAGTCGCTCATTCTATAGAGGAGCGACAGGAAGTAAGGATACAGCGGCCCGCGAAAGAAGGCATCCGTGCCGCTGGTGCCGCCCGCCACGAGGTCCAGCGCCCACTCGTGGTGGTACAGCGAGTCCATCACCGGGAAGGAGAAGGTCGGGTTCAGCTTCCGGTTGAGGAAGTAGAAGAGGAGGCGCAGCGCCAGTGCGACACCCAGCACGATCGCGATGTCGATGCGATCGGCGCGCGCGCGCCAGTCGAACGGCTTCGCGACGTCGAGCCGGTCACGCGCGGTCGTGCGGGCCTTCCCGGCGCTCGGGGCCGCCGGGGGCGTCTTCTTGCGGGTGGACTTCGCCATGCTGGTCGCCGGTTAGAACTGGCAGTCTAGCATACGCTTACGAGACCGACAATTCCCCGTTGGAACGCTTCGTGCACTCCGGCCGTGAACCGGCGCGACGGTCGTTCCGGGCGGTATCCGCCGCAATCGGAAACGGACCGGTCCCTCCCGGTGCACCACGCCATGACTGACCGCGACAAGAAATCACCACCCCTGCGCAAGCTCAATGCGGAACTGCTGGCCATGGTGCGCATCGCCAGCACCATCCTGCAGCACACGGAGCTCGACGACATCCTGGCGGCGATCACGCGCGAGCTCGCGCAGTTGATCGATTTCGACCGCTCCAGCATCGCCATCATCGACCCCGAGCGGCAGTGCCTCTTCCTGCAGCATATCCACAAGCGCACGGGGGGCGCCGAGCCGATCGGCGAGGGCTGTCCCGTTTCGCTCGACGAGTCGACGGTCATCGGATGGGTGGCGCTCAACCGGCGCGCACTCCTGCGCCGCGACGTCGCCGCCGACCCCCGTTTCCGCGAGGTTGTCAAAGAGGAGCAGCTCCAATCCGACATGGTGGTGCCGCTCGTTGCGCACGGCAACGTCATCGGAACCCTGAACGCGGGATCCTACCGGCGCAACGCGTTCGACGACGCCGACCTGGAGAAGCTGGTCAACTGCGGCAACATCGCGAGCGGCGCCATCGAGCACGCTCTGCTCCTGCGCGAGGCGAAGGACCTCGGGGAGCGCTACCGCACTCTGCAGCGCAACGCGAGCGACATCATTATGCTCATCGATCGCAACACCGGCCGCCTGGTCGAAGTGAACCGGCAGTGCT
>DASTOO010000424.1:0-2565 GCA_035762505.1 Candidatus Krumholzibacteriia bacterium | reverse complement strand
TAGCCGCGCGAATCGCCCACGTGGGCGAAGTAGGCGCGCCCGTCGTGGAGCGCCAGCGCCGTACACGTCGTCCCCATGCCGAACAACGCCGAGTCGGCCACGGACTCCTCGATGATGGTCTTGTTGGCTTCGCGGAACGCGAAGGCGAGCGCCTTCGACCGGTCCTGCTCGCCGTCGGCCGAATAGAAGGCGAGGATCGTGCGGACGGCAATCCGGCTCGCAATCTCGCCGCCGCGATGCCCGCCCATCCCGTCCGCCACCACGAAGACGGCGCCCTTCTCGGCCAGCTCGGCGGGCGTGCCGGGAACGATGTGACCGCAGGCATCCTCATTGTTGAGGCGGATTCTGCCCCGGTCACTCAGCGATGCGAATTCCAATGTCAGCATGCGGCGTTGATTCCCCCGGAGGGACACTCAGGCTATCGGAACGGGGCCTCGCCGTCAACTACCGGCGGACTCGACCTGTCACGTTGCTTAAACGATGCCAAACGCCGGCTCTTGGCACGGTTTACGCACATGCGCCGCGCCGGCCCCGCACGGCGACGCCATGGGAGCGCGACGGCGGCGGGCCGGGAACGAAAGCGAGTCTATTCCATGACCCAGACGCCGAACCAGGACGCCCGCGGCATCGACGAACGTCTCTCCGACTACCGCGAGCTGCTCTCGCAGTTCGAGGCGGTGCGCGCCCGGCTGCGCCGCGCCGAAGAGGAACGCGAGACCGTTCCGCGCCGGGTCTACGAGAAGGTCCGGGCGGAGTACGATCACCAGCTGGACGCGCTGCGCGCCCGCATGACGCCGCTGCGTGACGAGCTGGAAGGCCTCCGCCATCATTACGACGGCCAGTTGAAGGAGGCCGACTCCGCGCTGGAAGCGGTGGAGGAGGAGCTGGCCGAGCTCGCGTTCCGGCACCGCATCGGCGAGCATTCCGACGAGTCTGCGGCCGCGCAGCGCAACGAGATCGAGGCGCGGCTGCAGGCAGCGCGCGCGCGCATCGACGCCGTACGCACCACGCTCGCCGCCATGGACCACGCCGCGCCCCACGCACGCCCGGCCGGAGAGCCGGCCACCGTGCCGGCTCCGCAGGCGCCAGTTCCGCAGGCGCCCGTCGCGGAAGTGGAGACGCCCGAGGTGAGCGGCGGGGCCGTTGAACCGGCGGTGCCGTCACGCCGGCCGGTCCTCCGCACGAGTTCCCTCGGCGAAACCGCGCGGAGCGGCTTCGAGAATCCGCACGACTGGATCGACGAATTCGGCAACGATCTCAAGCGCTCCGAGGCGGAACCCGTTTCGCGTCCACGTCCCGTGCCGGCGCCCGCGGTGAAGGACGCTCCGGAACGCCCGGTCACTCCGCCGGGCGCGCCGCCGAGCCTGGTGTTCGTCAGCGGCCCGCACGCGGGCCAGTCGATTCCGCTCCTGCTGACGACGCTCACGATCGGTCGCGAGCACGACAACAACATCGAGATCAAGGATGTCGACGTGGCGCGTTACCACGCACGCATTCTGAACGATCGGGGCGAGTACGTGGTCGAGGACATGGCGAGTACGACGGGAACGTGGGTCAACGGCGAGCGCGTGCAGCGAGCTGCGCTTGGGCACGGGGACGTCATCCGGATCGGCCAGACAGAGATCGCGGTCGACTTCGAGTGGGCGTCAAATTCGCTCGAGCGCGCCGGCATCGACCCAGCCGCTTAGATCGCCGGGAAGCTCCACCCGTATCCATCCCGGACGGGACTCGCGCACCAGGAGCGCGGTCCCTTCGTGGACCTTGAACTGCACCGTCGCGTCCCGGCTGGGACCGCTGAACACCGACACTTCCTCCGTGACGACCACACCGCGCGTCCGGGCGTGGTCGGCACGAAGCTTCACCCACGACGACCCGGCAAAGAGCGCCACCACCACCAACGCCACCGCCATCGCGAGCGCCACGTCCGGTCCGGGGCCGAGCCCGAACAGCCGGCCCGGCGACAGAAGCGACATGCGCCGGAGGAAGGCCGCCGCACGCGGCTCGTTGCGGAAGACAAACAGTGCCGCGAGCAGACAGAGCAGACCGTAGAAGCCCGACGCGATGGCAACGGACTCGCCCACGGTGGTCCGGCGATGCCACGACAGCGCGGCGTCGCGCAGGCCGCCGCCCTCCACCACGAGTTGCTGGTCGCGCAGCAGCGACCGCACCAGCGCGAGGTTGGCGCGTGTGTCGTCGTGGCGCGGATCGACGCGGCGGGCCCGCTCGTACCAGAGCACCGCGCGCCCGAGGTCGCCGGACTCGAAGTACGCGTTGCCCAGGTTGTAGAACAGGTCCGCGTGCGCGACGCCGCGCGCGGCCAACGCCTGGTAGTGCTCTATCGCCCCACCGAAGTCGCCCGCTTCGTAGGCTTCGTTGCCCTGCAGGAACAGCGCATCGAGCGACGTCCCCTCCTGCGCGGCGGCCGCGCCCGCGAGCGTCGCGCACAGCGCGACCGTGAGAAGCGCCCGCACGAACCGCCTGCCGGCGCGCGCGCTCATCGCAACGCCTTCTCCGCCGCGCCCAGCGCCTCGCGCGCCTCGCCGGAGAGCCGCACCCCGTCGACCC
>DASTOO010000423.1:0-4277 GCA_035762505.1 Candidatus Krumholzibacteriia bacterium | reverse complement strand
GACGGCGCCGTCGTCGACACCATGCGCGCGCAGGCATTCCACCGCACCCTCCACGAGGCGCTTGGTAACCACCTCGTTGAAGCGGCTCGCCACCACCGCCACGCGCCGCCCGGTCGCGTCGAGCCGCGCGCGCCTCTCACTCGGCACGCTTGACCCCCTCCCGCCGCGCAGCCGCGCCGAGGTGCTGGTTCAGCAGATGGCCGAGCTTGTCGCGCTTGGCCGTGAGGTAGCGCCGGTTCACGTCGTTGGCGATGATCTCGATGGGCACGCGGTCCACGATGTCGAGTCCGTAGGCCGAGAGCCCCACCACCTTGCGCGGGTTGTTGGTCAGGAGCCGGATCTTGCCCACGCCGAGGTCCGCGAGGATCTGCGCGCCGAGTCCGTAGTCGCGGATGTCCGCGGGAAAACCCAGCGCCTCGTTGGCCTCGACCGTGTCGTGCCCCTGGTCCTGCAGGGCGTAGGCGCGAATCTTGTTCTCGAGCCCGATCCCGCGCCCCTCCTGGTTCATGTACACGAGGACGCCGCTGCCGGCGAGTTCGATCTGCTCCATGGCGCGCTCGAGCTGGGCGCCGCAATCGCAGCGCAGCGAGCCGAACACGTCGCCGGTGAGACACTGCGAGTGGACGCGCACCAGTGTGGGCTCGTCTCGGGAGATCTTCCCCTTGGTCAGCGCGAGGTGGATCTTCCCGCTCGCGAGGCTGCGATAGAGGTGCAGCCGGAACTCGCCGTGCACGGTGGGAAAGTGGATCTCCTCCACTTTTTCGATGAGCTTCTCTTCCCGACGGCGGTACGCGATCAGGTCCGCGATGGTCACGATGTTGAGGCCGAGGGTCCGCGCGATTTCCGTGAGCCGCGGCAGCCGGGCCATGGAGCCGTCGTCGTCGAGCACTTCGCACAGGACGCCCACCGGGGCGAGGCCCGCGAGGCGGGCGAGGTCCACGGCGGCTTCGGTGTGGCCGGCGCGGCGCAGCACACCACCCGGCCTGGCGATGAGCGGAAAGATGTGGCCCGGGCGCGCGAAGTCTCCAGGGCGCGTGTCCGCCTCCACCAGCGCGCGGATGGTGGCCGCGCGGTCGTGAGTGCTGATGCCGGTTGTCGTTCCCCCCAGCTTGTCGATCGACACCGTAAAGGCTGTGCCGAGCTTGCAGGTATTCTCCGGGACCATGGCGCCGAGCTCGAGTTGCGCCGCGCGCTCCGGCGTCAGCGGCGCGCAGATCAGGCCGCGCGCGTGCCGGGCCATGAAATTGACCAGGTCGGGCGTCACCTTCTCCGCGGCGAAGATCATGTCACCCTCGTTCTCGCGGTCGGCGTCGTCCACCACGACCACGATCCGCCCGTTGTGGATGTCCTCGATCGCCTGTTCGATGCTGCAGAATTCACTCATGGATGCTCTCCTGTTCGCCGCGCGGTTGGCGCGGCCTCCGTGCCGCCGGGCGGCTACTTCAGCGGCGCCGTCTGCATGCGCCGGACGAACTCGTGGACGTACTTCGCGATGACGTCCGCCTCGATGTTCACGCGCGTGCCGGATGCGTACCCCTCTATGGTCGTGGCGGCGACGGTGTGCGGCACGATGGCCACCGCGATCTCGTCGTCTCCGCACAGCGCCGCGATCGTGAGACTGATGCCGTCGATCGCGATCGACCCCTTCTCCACGCAAAGTTCGTAGACATTCGGGGGCAGCGCCACGCGCAACGTGCCCCCGTTGTCGTCGTGCTCCCACACCGCCACCCGTCCCACCCCGTCCACGTGCCCCTGCACGATGTGCCCGCCGAAGACGCGCGCCGTCGTGACGGGCGTCTCGAGGTTCACCGGGTCTCCGGCCGCGAGGCGGCCCAGGGTCGTGCGCGCGAGCGTCTCGCCCACCGCGGTCGCCTCGAAGGCGCCGTCGTCCACCCGTTCGGCGGTGAGGCACACGCCGCTCACGGCGACGCTGTCGCCGATCCGCAATTGCCGCGTGAAGTCCGCCGGCGCGGCGACGCGGAGCCTCCGCACGCCCGCGACGTCGGAGACGCGCTCCACCCGGCCAACCGTCTCGATGAGTCCCGTGAACATGTCATTCTCCCGCGATCAGGCGCCCGCGCGCGGCAGGAGCCGCGCCGCGACTTCGGCGCGGATTCGCGCCCCGATGGTGCGCACGCGCTCGTCACGGCCGACCGCGACGGCGTCCACAACGTCGCCCGGCGGCGCGTCGGGCCGCATCGCAACACCACCCGGTCCCAGCTCGACCGGCGCCCGGTAGAACCAGGCGGCATCCCAGCGCCCGGCTCCCACGAAGCTCTCGACGACGCGCGGGCCGCCCTCCACCAGAAGACGGAACAGCCCGTGGTCCGAGAGCGCCGTGACCGCCGCGGCGATGTCGATGCCGCGCCGTGTCAGCGGGCAGCGGATGACGCGCCCGCCCCGCGCCTCGAGCGCCGCGGCGCGCGCGCCGTCGGCGCCGGGGCCCGTCACCACGAAGAACGTGCGCCCGGCGCTTGACCACGCGTTGTCCGCCGGTGTGCGCAAACGCGAGTCCAGCACGACCGGCGCCGGCATCGCATGCGGCTGCGGGTCGAGAAGCCGGCAGTCGAGGCGCGGCGCGTCGACGAGCATCGTCTCCACCCCGATCACGACCGCGTCGTGCACGGCGCGAAGCGCGTGCACCTCCTTGCGCGCGGCTTCGCCGCTGATGATGTCGCGGCGCCCGGGTGCTCCCGCCACCATGCCGTCGCGCGACAGCGCCATCTTGATCGTAACGAGGGACGGCAGCCCCAGGCGGTCCCGGTAATAACCGAGGTTGTCGAGGATGGCGGATGCGCCGAGGCAGCCGATGTCCACGCGGATGCCGGCGGCGCGCAGCAATGCGACGCCGCGCCCGAGCACACGCGGGTCAGGATCCAGCGCGGGGATCACGACGCGTGCCACACCGGACGCGATGATGCGGTCCGTGCACGGCGGCGTGCGTCCATGATGCGCGCACGGTTCGAGCGAGGCGTAGAGAGTGGCTCCGCGCGCGGCCTCGCCCGCCGTGTCGAGCGCCACGACCTCCGCGTGCGCGATTCCATCCTGGCCGTGGAAGCCGGTCGCGACGACCCGGCCACCCGCGACCACGACCGATCCCACCATGGGGTTCGTCCCCGTCCGGCCCGCGCCGCGCCAGGCGAGGCGCATGGCCTCACGCATCCCGGTCCGGTCCTCGTCCGTCCAGCGCCGGTCGAAACCGTCCGGTCCGGCGTTTCCGTCCGGCCGGGCAATTCCCGATACGTGGGGGTTGTGGTGTAACACGCTCACAGACAACCTGTTAGCGGAAACACGTCGAGTAGTTATGGCGGGAAGACCGGCGCGCGCGACGGGCACTCCGTCCCGCGCTCCCCGGGCGGGGACACGTGGCAAGCGTGGCTACCTTCTCCCATCCAGACTGTGACTGTCGGCCCCGGAATCTCACCGGATCGTGCGGACGAATCCGCTCGCGGGCTGTACCGCCGGTGGGGACTTTCACCCCGCCCCGAAGGTTTCCAAGACTCAAATATGCCCCACCGGCGGCGGGGGTGTCAAGGCGCCGTTCCCGCGCGGCCGCATGCGGAAGTCATTGTCCCAGCAGGGCGTCGACGAACTCCGCCGCCGCGAATTCCGCGAAGTCGCCGAGACTCTCGCCGACGCCGATGTAGCGCACCGGAATTCCGAGGGTCTGCCGGATCGCGATCACGATGCCGCCCTTCGCAGTGCTGTCGAGCTTGGTGAGGATGATGCCGTCGGTCTGCATGCGGCGCGTGAACTCCTGCGCCTGCGCGAGGCTGTTCTGCCCCAGGTTGGCGTCGAGCACGAGCAGCACCGACACCGCCCCGGCCCCCAGCACCCGTTCGCACACGCGGCGCACCTTGGCCAGCTCTTCCATGAGATTGACGCGGGTGTGGAGGCGCCCGGCGGTGTCGACGATGAGCGTGTGCACCGCGCGCGACCGCGCCGCCTCGCACGCGTCGAACGCCACCGCGGCGGGGTCGGTGCCCTCCGCGTGCCGGATCATGTCGACGCCGACGCGCTCTGCCCAGATGCCGAGCTGATCCGCCGCGGCGGCGCGAAAGGTGTCGCACGCCGCGAGCAGTACGCGCTCGCCGCGGTCCTTCAGGTGAAACGCGAGCTTGCCGATGCTGGTCGTCTTGCCGACGCCGTTGATGCCAACCACGATGATCGCGCGGGGTGTTGCCGCCGCCCGCGCCGCCGCCGCCGGGGCGCCTGCGCTCAGGATCTCGAGAAAGATGTCGCGCAACGCCGCGCGGTGGTCCGCGCCGCCCCGCTCC
>DASTOO010000422.1:0-3420 GCA_035762505.1 Candidatus Krumholzibacteriia bacterium | reverse complement strand
GGGCCTGCGCCGTGGACCTCACCCTCATGGGCGCCTGAGCCAAAGTCATGAGAAGCCACTTGAATCAGGCGTTCTATCTTGTTTAAAATAATGGTCTTTATTTACCAGTCGCCGGCCGGATGGCGGTCCCGGCGAGCCGTTGTTCACCCGTATTGACCTTGAACCACCCCACTCCCCAACCACCCCTCCGGCCGGCCGCCGCGGCGCTGATCGCAATCGCCGCGGCATCGGCGGCGCTGGCACTGGCCGGGCAGCCCGGGTCCATCGCCCGCGTGGCGGGCTGGTTCTGGCTCATGATCGCCCCGGGGTTCGTCGCGTACCGGCTGTTCCGGGGCAGCGATCGGGTGGGGGCGGCGTTGTCCGCGCTGCTCCTCTCTCCCGTGATTCTGTCCGTCGCTGCGATTCTCGTGATCCTCGCCGGGTTGACGCCGCACGTCGTGTCGATTGCCACGGTGCTCGCCGCCGTGCTCGCAGTGGCCGTCGTCACCGTCCGTTCCGGGGCGCGCATGCGGGTTCCGGCCACGCGGGAACTCGTGGCACTCGCCGCCGTGCTGCTGGTCGTGGCCGTGCTCACCGCGTGGCTCCCGCTCACGCGCGAGTGGTGGCGCGTCCGTTCCGACGCGTGGTTCCACGCCGCGGTCGTGGCCCAGATCCGCGACTTCGGCCTCCCGGCGGAGGATCCTTACTTCATCGGCATGCCGCTCCAGTACATGTGGTTCTACCACGCCATGGTATTGACCCTGGCGGACACGCTCCGCCTCGATGCATTCCGGGTCATGGCTCTGGTCAACGTGCAGGCGCTCGCGGGCCTCGGGTGCGCGGCCTACGCGCTGGCCGGCGTGTTTCGTGACGGTCTCGCGCACCGTCTCACCGCCACGGCAACGCTGCTCCTCGGTTTCAACGGCGCGTTCTGGATCCTGCTCCCCGTGAAGGCGGTCAAGGCGATGATCGGCGACGTGACCGGCGGCGAAGAGCTCGCGCGCACGTTCACCCTGACGCCGTTTACATACAACACCGCATGCGGGTTCATGAACATCCATTATAACCAGGAGTTTTTCCTGGACAAGTTCATGGTCGCGACCGCGTTCGGTTTCGCGCTCGCGTTCATGACGGCCGGCTGGTTCGCCACGGTCGATTACCTCGCCACGCGCCGGGCTTCATCCCTCCTGATCCTCGCGCTGGCGCTGATCGGCATGCTCGGTTTCCACAGCCTGGTGGGGTTTGTGATGCTGGTCGGCATATTCGGCGGCGCCGCCCTCGTCTACCTGTTCCGTCGCGCACCGCAACCCTTCCCCTTCCGCGGCTTAGTCGTTCTGCTCGCTGTCTCGCTCGCCTGCTTCCTTCTGACCACCCCGTACCTCTACCAGGTCATGCACATGAAGGAGCGTCAGCAGGTGATCCCGATCGACTTCTCGCTCGGAAAGACGGCGGGCATCTTCATTTCGTCGGCGCTCGTTCTGTTCATGGTGCTCCGCCGACGCGTCCTGTTCGATGACCGTTCCGCGGCCGCGCGCATGTTCCTGTTCGGCACGGTCGCAATCACCGCGTTCTGTCTGTCCATCAAGCTGCCCGGACCGAACACCTACGACAAGCTCGGCTACTTCGTGTTCATTCCGCTTTCCATACTGGCGGGATTCGCCATCGCGGATTCCATCCTGTCGCGCCGGGGACGCGCTCGGGTGCTGAGCGCGACGGCCTGGGTACTTCTCTTCTTCGCGCCGGTGAACGGCCTGGCCATCGCCGCCTGCTTCAATACACCCGACCTCACCGCCGTTACCGCCCCCGAAGCCCGCCTGGCCGGCTGGGTGCGCGAGCACACGGACCGGGACGCCGTGTTCATCGACGACCACGACCAGGTGTTCCTCCTCGTGACCGGCCCGCGTCGTTACTACTGGGGCTGGCTCGCGTACGCCCAGCAGTGGGGCTATCCGCGCCAGGAGATGGCGCGGCGCTACCACGCGCGCCGGAGCCTGTACGCGCCCGGTCCGCTCGATGCCGCCGTGCTGGAGTCCCTGGCGGGAGTTCCGGAGCCGCTCTACGTGGTGGTCCGCCCCGAGCACCGCGCGGCCGGCGCCGCCGCGGTGTCCTCCCCCGTCCTCTTCGATCTCGTCTATGATGACGGCGAGATGGCTCTCTACAGGGTAAACCCGGCCGCGTGCCGGGCGGCGATGTCCGCAGCCCCGCCCGCGGGTTCACTCGAGGAGTTGATCCGTGAATCAGGTCTATGATCGGAGTCCGGTCGGCGTGTCGGTCGTCATCCCGGCCTACAACGAGGAAGCCGCCATCGGCCGCACCCTCGACGAGGTGCGGGGCGTCCTCGAAGAGCCGGGCCGGCGCCACGAGATCATCGTGGTGGACGACGGCTCCAGCGACGGCACCGGGACGGAGGCGGCCGCGCGCGGCGTACGCGTCGTCACGCATCGCCGCAACCGCGGCTACGGCGCCGCCCTCAAATCGGGCGTGCTCGCCGCGACGGGCGAGATCGTCGTCTTCTACGACGCGGACAATCAGTTCGACCCAAGCGACATCGCCCGCGTGGTCGCCGAGCTCGCGCGGCACGACGCGGCGCTCGGTGCGCGCACCTCGCAGTCGCACGCTCCCTTCTCACGGCGCGGCGGCAAAAAGCTCCTCGGCTGGCTCGCGAACTACCTGGCGCGCACCCGCATTCCCGATCTCAACTGCGGGCTCCGCGCCATCCGGCGCGAGCTCCTGCTGGACTATCTGCACCTCCTTCCGAACGGATTCTCGGCGTCCACCACCACGACGCTGGTGCTCCTCAAGGAGGGCCACGACGTCTGCTTCGTGCCGGTCACGGTCAAGAAGCGCATCGGCACGAGCACGGTGAAACCGATCAAGGACGGGCTCGATACGGCGCTGCTCATCGTGCGCCTCACGACGCTGCTGGATCCATTCCGCGTGTTCGGCCCGGTGGCCGGCGTGTTCTTCGCCTTCGGTCTCTTCTGGGGCGTCCACTACATCCGCCTCGGGCGCGGCCTTTCGACGGCGGCGTTGTTCATGCTGGTATCATCCATCGTGATCTTCTTCTTCGGCCTGCTGGCCGACCAGGTCGCCTCGCTGCGGCGCGAGCGACGGTATTCGGACCGGCGCTAGCATGTGCGGAATCTGCGGCATCTTCGCCTACCGCGGTGCCGACGCCGACGCGGACACTCTTCACCGGATGACGGACCTCATCACGCACCGGGGTCCCGACGACGCCGGCTACCACGTGCAAGGCCCGGTGGCGCTCGGCATGCGCCGCCTGAGCATCATCGACCTCGACACGGGCCGACAGCCGATCGCGAACGAGGACGGCTCGGTGGTGGTGGTCTGCAACGGCGAGATCTACAACTTCCGCGACCTCCGGCCCGGACTCGAGGCGCGCAATCACCGCCTCATCACCAGCGGAGACCTCGAACCGAT
>DASTOO010000421.1:0-8979 GCA_035762505.1 Candidatus Krumholzibacteriia bacterium | reverse complement strand
CTACGCGGTCCTGATCGGGGCCTTCATCCCGCGCACGCGGATCGCGTTCCTGACGCTCCCGGGCATCACGCTCTTTTCGATGTACTTCCTGGGCATCGTGGCGGCCATCGTGGTGGCCGGCGTGCTCAAGCGTACGGCGCTGCGGGGCGGGAAGCCGCTGTACGTGATGGAACTCCCGCCGTACCGCATGCCTGCGTGGCGCACGGTGCTCCTCACGGTGCGCGAGCGCAGCGTGCTGTTTCTGCAGAAGGCCGGCACCGTGATCCTCGCCGTGTCGGTGGTCCTCTGGTTCCTCGCCTCGTACCCCGGGGCGGGGGAGCAGGGCGCGGAGCTGGAGCAGCGCATCGCCGTCGCGGAGGTGGTGGGCGACGCGGCCGGGGCCGACGAACTGCGCAACGACCTCGCGGGGCTGAACCTGCGCGAATCCTTCGCCGGGCGGGGCGGGCGCCTGCTCGAACCGGTGATCGAGCCGCTCGGTTTCGACTGGCGGATCGGGATCGCGCTGATCACCTCCTTCGCCGCGCGCGAGGTCATGGTGTCGACCATGGCCACGGTGTTCAACCTGGGCGAGAGCGACGAAGGGATGCACACGCTGCGGGAGAAGCTGCGCGCCGCCACCGACGAAACGGGGGCCCGGGCGTACTCGGCGTTGACCGCGGTGAGCCTGATGGTGTTCTTCGTGCTCGCGTGCCAGTGCATGTCGACGGTGGCGGTGGTGCGACGCGAGACGAACTCGTGGCGCTGGCCGCTCTTCATGATGATCATGATGAACGTGCTGGCGTGGGGCGCGAGCTTCGTCGTGTACCAGGGCGGGCGCTTCATGGGGTTGGGGTGATCGCGTGACGGAAACGCTGCAGCATGTTGTGGTAACCGGCGCCGCGATCGCCGCGGTAGTCTGGCTCGCGCTCGACCGCATCCGGCGCCGCCGCGACAAGAAGTGCGACGGCTGCGCGCTCGCGCAGTCGCTCCGCCGCGACGACTGATCGCAACGCACCCCCCGGGTGGGCTATACTCCCACGATGCATCGCTTCATCGCCCACGCGCGTGACGAGTGGTATCCCCTCTGCCGCTCCGAGACACTCGGACGGAAGCCCGTGGCCGCGTCGCTGTTCGGCGCGCCCGTCGTGTTGTTCCGCGCCGGCGCCGGGGAGCCCGCGGCGCTGGTGGACCGCTGTCCACACCGCAACGTTCCGCTCTCGCTGGGGAAGGTGAAGGGCGACTGCCTCCAGTGCGCCTACCACGGATGGGAGTTCGATCGCGACGGCCAGTGCCGCGCGGTGCCGGGACTGGTGGGCGACGTGCGGGCGCGCGAACGGCGTGCGGCATCCCACGCGACGCGGGATGCGCAGGGATTCGTGTGGGTGTACGGGCGCGCCGATTCCGTTCCCGCGCGCGCACCATACGCGTTTCCGCACGCCGGTGAGCCGGGCTGGACCACGGCGCGCGAGACCCTCGACGTGGACGCGTCGCTGCACGCCGTGGCCGAGAACGCGCTCGACGTCCCGCACACCGCGTTCCTGCACGGCGGCCTCTTTCGCAACGAGAACCGCGCGCGCCGCGAGATCGAAGTCGTCGTGCGCCGCACCGCCGACCGCGTCGAAGCCGAGTACATCGGCGAGTCGCGGCCGCCCGGCGTCGTCGCCCGGCTGCTCGCGCCGCGCGGCGGCGACGTGGTTCACTTCGACCGCTTCATCCTGCCGTCCGTGGCACAGGTGGAGTATCGCCTGGGAGACTCCGGCCTCTGCATCTCCGCGGCGCTCGCACCGCTCGACGACTATCGCACGCGCCTGTGCGTGGCGTTCTCGTACCGCCTGCCGGTGCCCGGGTGGCTGGTGCGGCCCGTGCTGCGCCGCTTCGCGATGCGCATCTTCCGCCAGGACGCGCGCATGCTCGCCCGCCAGACGGAGACGATCCGCCGCTTCGGCGAGGAGAACTACAAATTCACGGAGATCGACGTGCTCGGCGTCGAAGTCTTCGACCTCCTGCGCGCGGCGGAGTCGGGGAGGCGCGACGATGTCCCGGCGCGCGAACGCCGTCTCCGCATCGCCGTCTAGGGACCGTAAGCGCCCTCACAGCGATTTCCCACATCCGGTTGCGCGGGTTGCTCCGTAGGGCGTTCGTACCCCACAGACCCCTTCGAAGGAGGAGCATCATGCGATCTCATCTCGTCAGGATTCTTGCGGTGTCCGGACTCGTGGTGCTGGGCGCGGCGGTGGGAGACACCGGCGCGGCCCCGCCCGACCAGCGCGGCCGGGTATGGGCCGGCTGTGAGCTGTTCGCGACCTTCGGAACCCCCGCCAACGTGAGTCCCGGGGCGGGGCAGTTCGACAATCTGTACAAGAGTCCGGCCGGATTCCGTGACGGCATCGGCGCCATCTCCGACGCTGCGCCCGGCCACGGCGCGTACAACGGCGGCCGCTGGAAGGAATTCACGCTGAAGGCGGGCGTCGACGGCGCAAAGTACGCGGGCGCGTGCAGCGCCGCCGAGCTCGATCTCAACGACTTCGAGCAGACCGGCGTCTACTTCCAGTGCCCGCTGGTGAACGTGCGCTAGACGGCAAGCGTCGCGGAACGGGCGGCCGCGCTCACCCGGCGCGCGGCCCGTTCCGCGGCGGTCCGGCGCTCGGTCGAGCGGGGGAGGGGCACCATGTTTTTTGTCCCGGCTCTTGACCGGCGGCGCGGAACCGCGTAGTATCCGCATCCATAGATGTCCTTTTAACCGGGCCCTGAGAGGCCCAGAAGGGATCCCATAATGAACGCCCCGATGTCCCCGCGCGCACGCGGGGCCCATGTTGCGCGACCGAGTCGCCTTCCCCAGAGAACCGCGGGAAGGCGTTTTTTTGTGCCTGCCGGGGAGATTTGCGCGCCGGCCCGACCCGCCACACCGGAGGTTTCGCGATGAACGCCCGCCCGCGCGGCAAGATGATCCTCGCCGACGGCACCCGCTACGAAGGCTTCCTCACCGGCGCCGCCGCCCGCGCCGGCTGGAACGGCCCCGTGTGGGGCGAGGTCGTCTTCAACACCTCGATGACCGGCTACCAGGAGGTCATCACCGACCCTTCGTACGCCGGGCAGATCGTCGTGATGACGTACCCGCAAATCGGGAACTACGGCGTCACCGTCGACGACAACGAGAAGTCCGCCACCGCCGCGCGCGCGCTCGTCGTCCGTGACCTGCAGGAGTTCTTCTCGCCGGGTCCGGGGCGAACGAGCCTCGAAGCGTTCATGGTGAAGCAGAGTCTCCCGGGGCTGACGGACGTCGATACGCGCGCGATCACGCGCCGCATCCGCGACAAGGGCGCCGTCGTCGCCGCCATCGGCGGTGCGGACGCGCGCGACGAGGACCTGCTCGAGCTCGCGCGCTCCAAACGGCTCGACCGCGCGGAGCGCCTGGTCGCGAACGTCTCCGGGACGCTCAACGCCGTGCACGCGGGTGAGAGCGGACGCGCCGCGGTGATCGATCTCGGCGTCAAGAAGAGCATCGTCGACAATGTGCGCCGCCTCGGCGTCACGACACAGGTCTTCGACGCGGACTTCCGGGCGAAGGATATCCTCGACGGCGGTTTCGACTTCGTGGTCGTGTCCAACGGCCCCGGCGACCCCGCGGACATCCCCGAGGTCGTCGAGCAGGTGAACCAGCTTATCGGACGCACCCCGATGCTCGGCATCTGCCTCGGCCACCAGTTGATCGCTTGCGCGCTCGGCGCCGAGACCTACAAGCTCAAGTTCGGCCACCACGGCGCCAACCAGCCCGTAATCGATCACCGCACCAGCCAGGTGTTCATCACGAGTCAGAATCACAACTTCGCCGTCAGCGACGACATCGCCGACCACGCGGGCGTCACCATCACCTACACCAACGCCGCCGACGGGACGTTGGAAGGGTTCATCGACGAGCACCGCAAGATCGAGTGCGTGCAGTTCCACCCCGAGGCATCGCCGGGGCCGCACGATTGCCGCTTCATCTTCGACCGCTTCTACGAGAAGGCCAAGGAGTGGAACCATGCCCAGGCTTGAAGGAATCCGTTCGGTGATGGTGATCGGCAGCGGGCCGATCGTGATCGGGCAGGGGTGCGAGTTCGACTACTCCGGCACCCAGGCCATCCGCGCGCTGCGGGAAGAGGGGCTGCGCGTCGTCCTCATCAATAGCAATCCCGCGACCATCATGACCGACCCGGACATGGCGGACGCGACCTACCTCGAGCCGCTCACCTTCGACGCGTGCCGCGCGATCATCGAGAAGGAGCGCCCCGACGTGCTCCTCCCCACGCTGGGCGGGCAGACCGCGCTCAACCTCTCCATGGAGCTCTCCGACTCCGGCGTGCTCGAGGAGTTCGGCGTGCGCCTCATCGGCGTGGACCTGAACGCCATCCGGCGCGCGGAGGACCGCAGCGGCTTCAAGGTGCTGTGCGAGGAGGCGGGTCTCGACACGCCGCGCAGCGCCGTGGTGCACTCGATCGAAGAGGCGATGCACGCCCTCGACCTGCTGGGGCTTCCCGCCATCATACGCCCCTCGTTCACGCTGGGCGGCAGCGGGAGCGGTATGGCGCGCACGCGCGAGGACTTCGTGCGCATCGTGAAGACGGGCCTGCGCAAGTCTCCCGTGCACGAGGTGCTGATCGAGGAGTCGATCGAGGGCTGGAAGGAGTTCGAGCTTGAGGTCATGCGCGACCGCGACGGCAACCACGTGGTGGTGTGCTCCATCGAGAACCTGGACCCTATGGGCGTGCACACCGGCGACAGCATCACGGTGGCCCCGGTGCAGACGCTGCGCGACCGCGAATACCAGCTGATGCGTGACGCGGCCTTCAGCATCATGGACGCGGTCGGCATATGGGGCGGCGCCAACGTGCAGTTCGCGGTCGAGCCCGCGACCGGGCGCATGACGGTGATCGAGATGAACCCGCGCGTGTCGCGCTCGTCGGCGCTGGCGAGCAAGGCGACGGGATACCCGATCGCCAAGGTGGCCGCGCGTCTGGCACTCGGCTACACGCTGGCCGAGCTGCCCAACGACGTCGTCGGCACCATACCGGCGGCGTTCGAGCCGTCGCTCGACTACGTCGTCGTCAAGATTCCGCGCTGGAACTTCGAGAAGTTCCGCGGCGTCGAGGACGTGCTGGGCTCACAGATGCAGTCGATCGGCGAGGTCATGGCGCTGGGGCGCACCTTCAACGAGGCGCTGCAGAAAGCGCTGCGCTCGCTGGAGAGCGACTGGGCCGGCTTCGACACGGTGGAGCTCGCGCCCGCCGACCTCGAGCGGCTCCTCTCGACTCCCAGCTCGATGCGGCTCTTCGCGGTGAAGGCGGCCTACACGGCGGGCCTGGACACGGCGCGCATCCATGAGCTCTCGCGCATCGATCCGTGGTTCCTCGAGAACCTGCGCGGGCTGGTGGAATTCGAGAAGCGCGTGCGCGCGCAGGCCTTCCCGCCCACGCGCGAGTTCATGCGCGCGGCCAAGCGGTTCGGGTTCAGCGACCGCCAGCTCGCGGGACTGTGGGGTGTCGGGGAAGACGATGTCACCGCCGCGCGCGAGGGCATGGACATCCACCCGGTGGTGAAGATGGTGGACACGTGCGCCGGCGAGTTCGAGGCGCGCACGCCGTACTACTACATCGTCTACGACGACGAGTGCGACGTCGAGAGCGATGCGCGCCGGTCGCGGCAGGCGAAGAAGAAGGTCGTCATCCTGGGCAGCGGCCCCAACCGCATCGGGCAGGGCATCGAGTTCGACTACTGCTGCGTGCACGCCGCCATGGCGGTCCGCGAGATGGGCTGCGAGTCCATCATGGTCAATTGCAACCCGGAGACGGTGAGCACCGACTTCGACATATCCGACCGTCTCTACTTCGAGCCGGTTTCGTACGAACACGTGATGGCCGTCGTGCGCAAGGAGAAGCCGGCCGGCGTCATCTTCCAGTTCGGGGGACAGACGCCGCTCAAGCTGCTCCACCGTCTCGCCGCGGCCGGGGTCACCGTGCTCGGCACCGGCGTCGAGTCCGTCGACCGCGCGGAGGATCGCGAGCGCTGCCATGAGCTCATGAACGAGCTCGGCATCATGCACCCGCCGTGCGCGTTCGCCTCCTCGCGCGAGGCCGCCGTCCGCGAGGCGGCGAAGATCGGCTACCCGCTGCTGCTGCGCCCGCCCTACGTGCTCGGCGGCCGCTCGATGGAACTGGTGCGCAGCGAGGAGGAGATCCTCGAGTCGATCGACTCGGCGCTCCGCTCCAGCGAGTCACGGGCGCTCATGATCGACAAGTTCATCGAAGGCGCGGTCGAGGTGGACGTGGATTGTGTCAGCGACGGCGAGAACGTCGTGATCGCCGGCGTCATGGAGCACATGGAGGAGGCGGGCATCCACTCGGGCGACTCGAGTTGCGTCATCCCGCCCCTCGCTCTCGAGGAGGAGATCATCGCCGAGATCAAGCGGCAGACCGTGCGGATCGCGCGCGCGCTGAACCTGGTCGGCATGATGAACGCCCAGTTCGCGATCAAGGACAACCGAATCTACTGCTTCGAGATCAACCCGCGCGCGTCCCGCACGGTCCCGTACGTGAGCAAGGCGACCGGGGTGCAGTGGGTCAAACTGGCGACGCGTGCGATCATGGGCGAAAAGCTCGACATGCAGCGTTATGGGGAAACCATCATGCCCGACTACATGTCGGTGAAGGTGCCGGTGTTTCCCTTCGAGAAGTTCCCGGGGGTCGATTCGATCCTGGGACCCGAGATGCGCTCGACGGGCGAGGTGATGGGGATCGGCGAGACCTTCGACGAGGCCTTCATCAAGGCGCAGTTCGCGGCGGGCTATCGCCTGCCGAAGGGCGCGGGCGTCTTCATCTCGGTGGCGAACCGCTACAAGCGCAAGGTGATCTTCCCCGTGAAGGCGCTGCGCGAAATGGGCTATCACATCGTGGCCACCCCGGGGATGGCCAAGGTGCTGCGCTCGCACGGCGTGCCCGTACGCGTCGTCCACAAGCTGAGCGAGGGCGACCAGGGCATCATCGACATGGTCGAGGCCGGAGAGGTCCATCTCGTGGTGAACATGGCGTGGAGCCGGAAGTCGATCGAGGACGACAAGTTCATCCGCCTCGCCGCCAACAAGATGAAGGTGCAGTGCATCACCACCATGGCCGGGTTCCACGCCCTCGTGCTGGGCCTGCAGACGCTGTCGGGCGGACCGCTGCACGTGGAGTCGATCCAGAACTACAACGCGCGCCTGGCGAAGCCGGCGGCGCGCGAGACGGCGCAAGGCGAAGTTCGCGCGGCGGGCGAGGCGGCGTGAGCGCGCCCGGCGTCTCCGCGCTCGTGATCGCGCAGAACGCGGCCGGCCTCATCGAGCGCTGTGTCGACAGCCTGTCATTCGCGAACGAGATCGTGGTCGTGGACGGCGGCTCCGCCGACGGCACGCCGGAGCTGGCGCGCGACCGCGGCGCGCGCGTCGTCGCGAATCCGTGGCCGGGCTTCGCGGCCCAGCGCCGGTTCGCGCTCGGGCAGGCGCGGCACGCGTGGATATTCGCCTGCGACGCCGATGAGGAGGTGACGCCCGGACTGGCGGCGGCGATCCGCGCGATCGTCGACGGCCCCGGCGGCGCCGACGGCTACCGGGTGCGGCGGCGGAATCAGTTCCTCGGCGCCTGGGTCGACGCCGGTCCGTGGACCGACGACTGGCAGCTGCGCCTCGCGCGGCGCCAGGCGGTCCGCGTCACCGATGCGGCGGTGCACGAGGGCTACGTGGTGGACGGTCCCGTGGCGACGCTCCGGCCCGTACTCAACCACTACACGCACCCCACAATCGCGGAGAGCGTGCGCCGCATGAACGTGTATACTTCCCTGGAGGCGCGCGATCGCGCGCGGCGGCGGGGGGTGCGGGTGCTCGATCCGGTCGTCGCGCCGGCCGGCGTTTTCTTCAACTATTACCTGGTCAAGGGGTGCTGGCGCGCCGGCGCGCGCGGGTTCCTGCTGGCGGCGACCACCGCCATGTACAAGTCGGTCCTCTATGTCAAGACACGCGCACTGCAACACGCGGCCGGCGACGACTGAGCGTCGTCCGAGCGGACGCGCGCTCCCGGGCGCGGCGTGGTTCGCGCTCTTCGCGCTCGCGGCGACGGGCGCGCACGCCGGCCCGCGCGATGCGGCGCTCGACGCGCGCACCCTCGTCGTGGGAACCAGCGCGGAGCCGCGCACGCTCAACCCGATAGCCATCACCGCGTCGGAAGGGCACCAGATCGCCGGCCTGATCTTCCTGAAGCTCCTCGAGGAGCAGGACGACTTCATGTCGTTCAAGCCCCAGTTGGCCGAGTCGTGGACCGCGGGCGCGGACGGGCTCAACGTGACGTTCGTCCTGCGCGCCGACGCGCGCTGGTCCGACGGAACCGCAGTGACCGCGGACGACGTGCGCTTCACCTGGGAAGTGCACACCGACACCACCGTGGCCTGGCCGAGCGCCAGCATCAAGTCGCGGATCCGCGACGTCGAGGTGCGCGACGCGCGCACCGTGGTGTTCCACTATCGCGAGCGCTATCTGTACCAGATCATGGACGCCAACGACGGCGTGATCCTGCCCCGGCACATCCTCGCCTCCGTTCCGCGGCGTGATTTGAAGAGCGCGCCGTTCGGCCGCGCCCCCGTCGGGAACGGGCCCTATCGCGTGGCGCGCTGGGAGTCGGGGCAGTATATCGAGCTGGAAACGAACCCGCGCTACTTCGGGACGCGGCCCGCGGTTTCGCGGGTGATCTTCAAGTTCGTACCGGACGCGGTGACCCTGGTGGCGCAGCTCAAGGCGGGGGAGATCGATCTGCTGGAGTCGGTCCAGGCCGGGGATCTCGCGTCGATTCGCCGGAGCCGGCCGGACGTGGCCATCCACGCCATCCCGTCGCGGCGCATGAGTTTCATCGCGTGGAACAACGCCCGCGTGCCCTTCGACGACCGCGACGTGCGGCGGGCGCTTACCATGGGTATCGACCGTGCCGAGATCATTCGCGC
>DASTOO010000420.1:0-4364 GCA_035762505.1 Candidatus Krumholzibacteriia bacterium | reverse complement strand
TGAAGAGGACTCGGTGGCCGGGTTCTGTGTCTGCGGAGCAACCCCGGGGTACGGAGGTGGAGAGACGCCAACCGGCCCCGAAGATGACGACTTCCTGCGCGATCGTTTCGGCCGATCGCGCGGGCGGGTGGGATTCTATATCGACACGACGCCGGTGGGGGCGGTGTTCCTCGCGTTCTGTCGGGGGGGCGCGGAGCAATTCTGCAGGGGCGGACTCGGCCGGTTCTGACGCAGTAAAGGTCTTGCCGGTTGCGCGCTGCTTCCGTCCCGTGAGAGCATGGCTGCCATGATTACCGATCCGCTCGGGGCGTTCAGAGACTACGCCGCGCGGCTTCGATTTCCAAAGCTCGTCGCCCTCACCTTCGGGCTCCTGGTGATCGACGTTCTCGTGCCGGACGTTGTTCCTTTCATCGACGAGATCCTTCTTGCCCTGGTTACCACCCTCCTGGCGTCCTTCAAGAAGCGTGCGAACCGCGGGGCGAAGCGCCGCCCTGAGTAGTGATCCCGCCGCCCGTGCCCCGGACTCCGAAATGATGCACGCGCATCATAGGCGCGCCCGCGTACCCGTGCGAAAATAATTGCAGGAACACCGCGACCCCAAAAGCACACCCCTCGGCCAGGAGGCAACCGCCGATGAGAACGACGCAGGGCGCCCCCATCCTCCTCGCACTCGTGGCCTGTCTGGTCCTGCCGGGACAGGCGTGGGCGCAGGAGGTCATCTCCGAGGTCATGGTCATCCGGGGAAGCAGCTCGGGCATCCAGCCGCCGGCGGGCTACGTCAAGATCAACGCGGACCTGAACGCAGGCGCGGGCGGCGACTACATCTACGTCTGCTACAAGAAGGGCATCGGCGCGCCCATCACGGGCCTGTACGTGACCCTGGGCTCGGGCGGAGGAACGCCGGCGCCGGATGCGAAGTACACGAGAATTCCGGTAGACCTCAACGACGGCGCGGGCGGGGACTATATCTGGTTGTGGACGACGAAGGACCCCGACTGTGCGGCGGTCAAGGACATCATCGTCCAGTTCGAAGAGAACTCGCGCCCGCCGGGGGGCTACACCTGGATCGGCGTCGACCTCAACCGGAACGCGGGAGGACAATACATCTGGCTGTCCTTCCTGAAGAACTGAGGTGTCAGGTCATGAGAAAAGCAATCGCATTCGTGATGATCTGCGGTCTTCTGACAGGACTCCTCGCGGCGAGTTGCGGCGAGGACTCGCCGGTGACGCCGGGCAACGGGACGCCGCCGCCCGAGCCCGGCGTCCTTCCCGAGATTCCCGTTCCCGAGTCGCCGACCGACCCGCTCCCGGCCCGGTCCGACGAGGTGGACGTGGGGCTCTCGAGCCCGCTCGGGACCTTCGCGCCCGTGGTGACGCGCATGTGCCAGAAACACGACGACGCCTCCATGGTGTGGACGACCGAGAACCGCCGACTGAAGCTCGTGTGCAACGACGGCGTGCTGGCCGAGGTCATGTGCGATCCGGCGGCCACGGACCGGACGTACGTCACCGAGAGCCCGCGCCTGCTGCACAAGCGCTACTGGAAGCGGCTCCGGCACGTGGTCATGGATCCGGGGACGTCCTATTCCCACGAGGAGACGGTTACCTTCGGCAGCTCGACCACCAATACCGTCAGTCAGTCGTTCTCCCAGACGATCGGCGTCGAGGTGTCGGCGTCGGCCGGGTGGGGTCCGTTTTCGGCCCAGGTGACGGCGAGCTACCAGCAGACGAGCACCCGCGAAGAGGTGAAATCAGTCACCTTCAGCGAAGAGAGCTCTTTCACGGACACGTGATCCGACGCTGTAGCGCGGCGTCATGGACGAGCTCCTATTTCGATCCTTCGATATGCACCTCCTCCTCATCAACCCCCGCAATCCACTGGTGAACATCACCGACCGGAAGAACTACTGGAACCGGTACCGCGTGTGGAAACCGCTCGGCCTCCTCGTGCTGGCCGGGCTGACGCCGCGGGAGTGGGACATCACGGTGGTTGATGAGAACGTGGACACCCCCGACTACGCGAAGATGCGTCGGCCGGACCTCGTCGGCATCACCGCGTTCACGTCGCAGGCGCCACGCGCCTATGAGGCGGCCGCGGTGTTTCGCAGGCGGGGTGTGTCCGTCGTGATGGGCGGGATCCACGCCACCATGCGCCCGCAGGAGGCCGCGAAACGAGTGGATGCCGTGGTGACGGGCGAGGCCGAGAGCGTCTGGGCACAGGTGCTGAAGGACGCGGCGCGCAAGTCCCTGCAGCCGCTGTATGTCGGCGGCCACGAAGACATGGAGCGGGCACCGCTGCCCCGTCACGATCTCCTCTCCACGGGGTATCAACTCGGGTCCATTCAGACCACGCGCGGTTGTCCCCTCAACTGCAGCTTCTGCAGTGTCAGCACGTTCAACGGCAGGGCGTACCGTCGTCGCTCCATCGAGGACGTCGTGGCGGAGTTCAGGTTGATCCGCGAGAAACACGTGCTCGTCGTGGACGACAATCTGATCGGCACGCGCCGGGATCACATCGACCGGGCGAAGGACCTGTTCCGCGCGATGATCGCGGCGGACCTCGGGAAACGGTGGATCTGTCAGGCCACGATCAACATGGCCGATGACGAGGAGCTGCTGCGCCTCGCGCGGAAGGCCGGGTGCATCGGCGTCTTCATCGGCTTCGAATCGGTGAGCGACGAAGGGCTCATCGAGGTGCACAAGAAGTACAACATGCAGAAGAACCGCGATTTCAGGAATTCGGTGCGCCGGATCCAGCGGCGCGGCATGAGTGTCGCCGGTTCGTTCATCATGGGACTGGACGTCGACCGTCCGGGCATCGGACTCGAGATCGCCGCCACCGCCGACCGCTATGGCGTCGACATGCTAAACGCGATGCTGCTGACGCCGTTGCCCGGGACCGATCTCTGGAAGAGGATGGAAGACGAAGGGCGCATCGCCGCGGACCGGTTCCCCGAAGACTGGAAATACTACACGCTGACGCTCCCCGTGGGGCGCTACCGTCACTTCAGCCTGGACGGAATCCTGGACGAGCTCGACATCTGTACGCGGAGCTTCTATTCGCTGCGGGGAATTCTGCGCCGCGTGGGACGCAACCTCCGGTTGCGGCAGCATCCCGTCCTCACCCTGGTCGGCAACCTCACCTATTGCAGCAACCACCGCCGGAGCCTGAGCATCTGCGAGGAATTCAAACGATCGCGCGCGCGCCTGCAGCCCGCCCGGGTGTTACCCGCCACGGGCGACAACCGGCACGTCCGGAGCGGTTCTGCCGTGTCCGTCGTGGAGTGAGGGCGGGTATACTCGTCGCATGCCCCTGTTCGCAAACCCCGCCGACCTGTTCGACTCCTCCCGGGACACGCCCGCGCAGACCACCGTCTGCGTCATCGGGTCCGGCTTTTGCGGCGCCCTGATTGCGGTTGACCTCGCGATGGCGGGGATCGACGTCCTCGTGCTCGAGTCCGGCTCGAGCGATCCGGACCACCGGATCGACGCCATGCTCGACCGGGTGCAGGTGTCGGGCCGCACGGAGCTCAATTTCGGGTTCTCGCGACAGCTCGGGGGAGCGAGCAACCTGTGGGCGGGACGCGTGGCACCCTTCGAGCCCATCGATCTCGAGCGCCGGGAATGGGTCCCGCACAGCGGCTGGCCCATCTCCATGAGCGATCTCGAAGCCGGTTACGTCCGCGCCGGAAAAATCCTGGGTCTCCCCGGGTACACCACGGCGCACGGCGATGGCTTCGCTCCGCCGGCTTTCGTCTCCACCGACCGGATCGAGCTCAAGCCGTTCGCATGGGCGAGCAAGCCCTTCCACGCCGGCCAGTACCTCAGGGACGCCGTCGCGAGTACGGACCGGCTGCGCGTATTGCTGAACGCGCCCGTCGTGCGGCTCGTGGAACGGGAGAACGCCCGATCCGTGGAGGCCGCGGTGATCGCGCTCCCGGGCGGCGTCGCGGCCCGTGTGCAGGCGCAACACTTCGTCATCGCGGCCGGTGGAATCCAGACGCCGCGCCTGCTCTTGAACTCGACCGATGTTCGCTCCGCGGGCATCGGGAACGATCACGGCGCGGTCGGCCGTTATCTCTCCACCCACCCGAAAGCCAACGTCGCGACGCTGGTGCTGAAGAAGCCGGTGGCCACCCGCCACCCGCTCTTCTCCGACCAGCCGGTGGCGGGCGGCGTGATTCGCTGCGGCGTCGGATTCAGCGCCGCGAGCCAGAGGGAATTCCGCCTCCTCAATCACTACGTGCAGATTCTCCCCTTCGCGGAGTACCGGGCCAACCGGCTCTTCGAGGCGTTCCGCGGCTCGGAGGCGTTCAATTCCCCCCTCATCGATCGCTCGCGTCTGATCAGCGGATTCGTGCCGG
>DASTOO010000419.1:0-2346 GCA_035762505.1 Candidatus Krumholzibacteriia bacterium | reverse complement strand
CGCTCGACCCGGCCAGGTACGACACCGACGTGTGCACCAGCGGGAGGAACATCGGCGAGAGCGGGAGGTCGCCGCTCGCGAGGTCCGCGCCCGGCGCGATGACCATGACGCGCCCGGCACCGCGCGCTGTCTCCCACATGGCCGGATCGCCGCCGCCCACGTATGCGAGCACCGAGTCGGGTGCGACACCGCGCGCCGCGACATAGGAGCGCACCTTCGAGCGCGACAGCAGCTCCAGTTCCTCTCCCGTGAACAGCGAGAACACGGGGTGCGACTTCTCGAACGACGTGAACGCCGCGCGCGAGTCCGCCGCCTTGTCGGCGAAGGCGCGCGCGCCGATCAGCGCGCGGAACGCGGGATCGTCGCGGAGCGCGGTGCTGACGTTGCCCAGGAACACGAGCAGGCCGCCGCCGCGGCGCACGTGGCGCTCGAGCAGAACCATGCGCCGCGGCTCCATCGCCTGCGGCTCGACCCACACCACCACACCGCCGGCGGGAAGCGCGTTGGCGGTGAGGTCCCTTTCGTCGATGGAACGGACCGTAAACTCGCCTTCGGCCGCGCCGCGGGGGTTGAGCGCCTTCTCGACGTAGAACACGCCGGGGGTGCCCGCGCCCTCGGCGCCCGCCGCGACGCGCCGGCGTCCGGCGAGCACCGTCACCGGAATGCTGTTCGAGACCTCGATCAGGAAGAAGCGGTCGTCGTCCGCCGGAAGGCGGTCGCGGTTTTTCCCGACGCGGCCGTGGTAACGGCCGGACGTGCCCACCGAGAGCGGGAAGGTCACAGTCTGCGACGCCTGCGGCGCGAGCTCCACCACCTGCTCGGCCTTGCGGTCGCCGTCCAGGATGATCTCCAGGGGAACGCTGGCGCCGGCGCGCTTCGAGTGGTTGGTCGCGCTGACGGAAACGCGCACCACTTCGCCGGGGCGGAGGAGCTTCCGCGGCACGCCGACGCGGTCGATACTCACGTTGTCGGCGTCGCCCTCGGCGGCCCGCACGAAATAGAGACGCACGTCGTCCGGGATCGACGCTTCGTCGACGAGCGTCGAGTCCTCGCTGGCGCGGAAGTCCGACACGACGTAGATCTCGCCACCGTCCACGTCGCTGTCGCGGATCAGCGCGAGCGCGCGCTCGACGGCGGCGCGGATCGACGTGGTCTCGCGCGTCAGCGCCGCGCGGTCGATGGCCGCCTTGACGACGCTCTTGTTGCGCGTGCCGCGCTCCAGGGCGGGCTCGGCGCGTTTCGCGAAGACGACGAGATTCACGGCGTCGCCCGCTCCCGCCTCGTCCACGATGTCCCGGGCCGCCCTGCGCGCAGCGTCGAACACCGTGCCGGTCTCCTCCTCCAGGCCCATGCTGTAGCTCGCGTCCAGGCAGACCACAACGTTCTTGGGAACGGAGCCGGAGAAGAGGAGCCCGCTGCGCATCGTGGGGCGCGCGAACGCGAACACGAGGGCGAGGATGGCGAGGGTTCTCAATAATAGCACGAGGATGCGCCGCAGGTTGATGCGGCGCATGCGCTGCCTGTTGACCTCCTCGAGGAACTCGAGCGAGGAGAACTTGACGCGCTTGACCCGGCGGCGGTTGAGCAGGTGGATGATCACCGGCACCGCGGCCGCGACGAGGCCCAGGAGAAACGCAGCGTTGAGGAAGCCCATCTAGCCCATTCGCTCGCGCTTGCCGAGAAACGCCGTGAGCGCCTTGTCGAAGGGGGTGTCCGTGCGCAGCAGGTGGTAGTCGATCGCGTGATTGCGACAACCGCGCTCGAGCTTGTCGATCCAGGCGCCGATGTCGCGCCGGAACTGCTCGCGCAGGAACGCCGGCTCCACGCGGAGCTTCCGTCCCGTCTCCATGTCCTCGAACTCCACCGATTCGCGGTAATCCATGTCCATCTCGCGCGGGTCGAGGATATGGAACACGACCACCTCGTGCTGCCGGTGACGGAAGTGCTTGAGCCCCATCAATACTTTCTCGGGGTCGTCCATGAGGTCCGAGATCAGGACCACGAGGCCGCGGCGGTTCATGCGCTCGGCCAGCTCGTGGAGCGCGGGGCTAATGGAAGTCTTCGCACCCGGCGTGATGCCGTCGAGGGTGTGCAGCATGTGGAAGAGCTGCTTACGCACCGAGCGGTGCGGGACAAGCTCGCGGACCGTCTCGTCGAAGAGGCACAACCCCACCGCGTCCTGCTGGCGGATCATGAGGTACGCGAGGCTCGCGGCGAGCATGGCGCCGTAATCGAGCTTGGTGACGCCGCCCTCCGGGAATCCCATCGACCCGCTCTTGTCGAGGAGGATGTTGGCGATGAGGTTGGTCTCTTCCTCGAAGACCTTGACGTAGGTGCGGTCGGTCT
>DASTOO010000418.1:0-7889 GCA_035762505.1 Candidatus Krumholzibacteriia bacterium | reverse complement strand
GCTATCCCCACTGGCGCTTCGGCATGCAGTACGAGTACATGCAGAAGAGCTACGGGTACGGGCTGCACAAGATCTACGAGATGGTGATCAACAACAACCCGTGCTACGCGTACCTGCTGAACTCCAACCAGATGGTGGACCAGAAGCTGGTGATCGCGCACGTGTTCGCGCACTGCGACTTCTTCAAGAACAACGCCTATTTCCGGAACACCAACCGGCGCATGATGGACGAGCTGGCCAACCACGGCAATCGCATCCAGGACTACATGGCGGAGCACGGGCACGACGTGGTGGAGGACTTCATCGACGTGTGCTCATCCCTGGAGAACCTGATCGATCCGGGGGCGTTGTTCGAGAACGGCGCGCGCGCCGACGAACCCGAGCCGTCCGACGCGCGCCCGGCGCGGGACGTGGCGCGGCTGCGCAGCAAGTCCTACATGGAGCCGTTCATCAACCCGCCCGAGTACCTGGAGGAGCGGCGCCGGGCCAGGGACGAACAGAACGCGGTGAAGACGTTCCCGGCGCGGGCCGTGAAGGACGTGCTGCGCTTCCTGGTGGAGTACGCGCCGCTGGCCAACTGGAAGCGCGACGTGCTCTCGATGATGCGGGAGGAGAGCTACTACTTCGCCCCGCAGGCGCAGACCAAGATCATGAACGAGGGGTGGGCGTCGTACTGGCACGAGAAGATCATGACGCAGAAGGCGCTTACGCCGGACGAGATCGTGGACTTCGCCGACCACCACTCGTCCACGCTGGCCGTGCACCCGGGGCAGCTGAACCCGTACAAACTGGGCTACGAGCTCTACTGCGACATCGAGCGCCGCTGGAACACAGGGCGCTTCGGCAAGGAATACGAAGAGTGCGACGACATCGCCCGCCGTGCCGCGTGGAACCGCGAGACGAACGCGGGCCGGGAGAAGATCTTCCAGGTGCGGGCGATATATAACGACATGACGTTCGTGGACGAGTTCCTCACCGAGGAGTTCTGCCGGGAGCACCGCCTCTTCACGTACTCGCTGAACGAGCGCAACGGCCGCTACGAGATCGCCGACCGCGAGTTCCAGGCGGTGAAAGAGAAGCTCCTGTTTCAGCTCACCAACATGGGGCAGCCCTTCATCACGGTGGTCGACGCCAACTACGACAACCGGGGGGAGCTGTACCTGAAGCACCGGTTCGACGGGGTGGAGCTGCGCATCGACTACGCCCGCGCCACCCTGGAGGCGCTGTTCAAGATCTGGTCGCGCCCGGTGCACGTGCAGACCGTGGTCGGGGACACGGCGATGCTGCTGTCGTACGACGGCGGCGCCCATCGCGAGCGCACCTTCGACGCCTCCAACGCGGCCTAACGGTCCTCCTCGCCGAAAACCTCGGCCGTGAACACCTCGATGCGCGTCGAGGCGCGACGCCACGCGTCGCGGTCCAGCGCGGCCTTCTCGCACGCGTGCCCGAGCAATTCCTCACGGGTCCAGTTCCATTCCACGGCCACCTGCGGGAGGAGCAGTCCCCGGTGCCCGCCGGCGCGCACGATGACGCCGTGCGTCCCCACCCGCACTTCCTCCGGTGACGAGACCGCGACCGGGGGCGACAGCAGCGAGACTGCGATCGACACCGAAGCCAACTCGCCCGACGTGAGGGGCGGAAAGCGGGGGTCCTCGAAGGCCGCCGCCCGCGCCATGGCGGGAACCACGAGGCGCACCCGCTCGTCGGCCAGCGCGCGGCCCACGCACCCGCGCAGCGCCCGCCGCAGTGTCAACGTCACGAACGCGCCGCGGCGCGCGTCCAGGATGGGCGCATCCGGGGGCGGGTCGGCGGCAACACCCAGGGCGCCGGCGATCGCCGCGCGGGCGAGACGGGTGAGGGCGAGGCGGTCGGCCTCGCGGGCAAAGGTCACGACGCCTCCGCGAAGGCGGCGGCCGCGTACCCGACCACGCTGTCCCGTTCGCCCGTCACGTCGCCGGAGTTGATCCGGGCGAGTACGTGGGCGGATGTGCCGCGCGCCCGCGCGCAGGCGAGCATCACCGCGGCGGTCGGGCCGCCCCCGCACGCTTCGCAGCGGCCGTCCGTCAAGCCCGCGAGCAGGGCTTCGCCGTCGCCGCCGGAGACGAGTTGGCAGAACGCGGTGTCGAGCCGCACGGCTTCGTCGTAGCGACGAAAATGCGACAGATCGGAGCTGGCCACGATCAGGGTGCGGGCGAAGTCGACGTGTGCCGCGAGTGAGTCGGCGAGTGCGACGCATGCCGCGCGTGACTGCGAGCCCATCGTCACGGGGACGATGCGGGCCGCGGGCAGCGTGCGCTGGATGAAGGGGAGCATGACCTCGAGCGCGTGCTCGCCGCGCCCACCGCCCGAAAGGTGGCCGCGCGACGACAGCCGCAGCGAGCCGCCGCGCGCGAGCAGCGCGCGGGCGAGTCCCGTGTCCACGGCGACGACGCCGAGCGGGGTCGCGAAGGCGTCGCCCTCGAACACGGAGGTGAAGTCGAACGCTTCCACGTGCGACGGGCCGACCAGCACCACGGTGTCGATAGCGGCACGCGGCACCGCGCTCGCAAAGGCACGGGCCGCGATCGCGCCGGAATAGCGGTAGCCGGCGTGGGGGGCGAGGACCGCCTGCACGGCGCCGCTCGGCGCGGGCGCCGGGCACGCGGCGAGGAACTGGTCGACCTCGCGGGCGAGCACGGAGGCGCTGGCGGGGTAGAACGAGCCGGCCACCGCGGGCGGGCGTATTCCGGATGACGCTGGCATCGCTTTCAGCGGCGCAGGCGCGCAAGGCGGGCGGCGATGTCGTCGAGCGCGCTTCGCTCGATTTCACACACCCCGCCGAGCGATCGGCTCCGGGCCAGCCAGAGGTCGCCGCCGCCGGGCGCGGGCGCGCAGTACAACTCGTCCAGTATGGTATCACCGGCGCCGTGTATCACAAGCGAAAAGCGCGGGTGCGTCGCCGGGTCGTCCGCGCTCGCGGCCGGGCGCAGGTAGCGCAGCGCGCGCAACGCACGCACGAAGTCCGCTGCCATCTCCCGGTCGATGCTGCCCAGCGCGGGGTTGGGAAGCGCCCACGCGTCCCCGGCGCGGACGAGCACGGCGGACGTGTCCGGCGTCGTGACGCTCATACGCTCCGCGCGCAGCGGATCGAAGTGAAGCAGGCGCCGGTCGCGCAGTGTCGCGGTCGACGCGCGCGCGATATCGGACGGATCGTCGGCTACCACGACGGTGCGCGGGTTGCCGTCGACGCGCGCGTGCAAGCTCCCGGGCGCGGTGAAGAAACGGACCGTCTGCGCGGACCCGTCGTCCTTGTAGATGGTGACGGCGACCAGCGGCGGGGCCTGCGCGCCGTCTATGCCGGTGGCGAAGGATTGCACGCGCAGGCCGCGCAGGCGGCGGAGAACGGCCGGGACCGCCACGGAATCGCCGCGGACCGTGTCGCCGGCCAGCACCGTGAACCACGACTCGCCGGCGCCGCGCCGCCACACGCTCCTGCCGCTCACCCGCGAGTCGATGGTGAACGCGCGCACGATCGACAGTTCGAATACGACGACGCGCCGGCTGCGGTAGTCGTCGACGGGGAGCGTCACCGCGCGGTTGATCGACGTCGGCACGAGCAGCACGCGCCCGTCGCGCCGTCGCGCGTAGAGCGCGGAGCGATCCACGTTGAAGCCGCCCAGTTCGAGCGCGGCCGCGGTGTCGCCGGCGGCGAAGAGCGTCACCACGACGGCCGGCGGGGCGAGTCCGTAGCGCGCGAGGTCGCCGGAGGACCCCATGTCGCGCTGCACCGCGGCCTCGGCGAGCGACGAGACGATGGGGGCGACGGCGGCCGCCTCGGCATCGTCGTTCACCGGCGCCGCCATCGTCCAGTGCGCGCCGGTCAGCTCGAAACGAAGGGTCGCGTCGGCGCGCTGCACGGTGATCGCGTCGATGGTGCGGGGATCGAACGCGAACAGGCGGGCCGCGGCCACGCGCTCGCGGTCGGCGGAACGTCGTTGCGGGAGCTCGAAAAAAACGAACGCCCCCACCGCGGCGACGGCGAGGAGAAAGAGAACGAGCAGGCGCCGCATGGCCGCGACTAGAGGGCGCGGCGGCGGACAACCACGACGCCGCCGACGACGAGGGTGAGGAGCGGCACCAGAACGAGGCACACGGCGAAGACGAGACGCCCCTGCGCGGCGGAGATGTAGACGATGTCGCCGGTGGACGGCCTGGCGCGGATACGGATCAGGTTCTCGTCCTCGGCGAGGAACGCGACGGCGTTGTGGAAGAAATCGGCGTTTCCGAGAACACCGTAGAACGAGTTGCTCGCGAAGTCCGAGTCGCCGATCAGGACGACGCGGCTCGCCTGCGCGGAGCCGGCCGGAACCGGGGTCAGGGTGGCGACGGCGGCGAGCGGCATCGGCCCCGCGATGTCCTCACCGTCGCGCGTGGCGGTGCCGACCGTGAAACTGTTCATGTCCGTCTCGCCCCACGCCTCGTCGTCGGTGATGGCGAGGTACTGCACGTCCAGGCCCGCGAGTGCCGTGTCGGCCGGCGCGATGTAGACGGGGCGGGCACGGGTGAACATGGTCACGTAGTTGAAGCCGTTTGTGACGGGGTGCGCCTCGTAGCGCCGTACCTTGGCGACGGTGGCGTCGAAAGTCCGCTCACCCGCATCCACCACCAGGTCGTCCAGGATTACGGCGTCCAGCAGCTCGAGCCGGTAGCGCGCCAGCACGCCCGCCAGGCCCGGAAAATCGAAGCGCGGGTCGAGGAGGAAGAGTGCGGCTCCGCCCGAGCGCAGATAACGGTCGACGACGGCGACTTCGTGGGCGAGGTAGTCCTCGCGCGGGCCGGCGATGACGAGGACGTCGCAGTCGGCGGGGACGTCGCTGATGGACACAAGGGAAAGCGTGCGCACGCTGTATCCCTGGCCGGTCAGCGCGCGTGTGGCCGCGCGGAACCCCTCGCGCTCCGAGCCGCCCACGTCTCGTTCGCCATGACCGGTGGTGAAGTAGATCGCCTTCTCCCGCACCCGCGTCACCTGCAGGATGGCGTTGGTCACGTCCTGCTCGGCGATGGTGCGGACGCGGCGCACGATGCCGTTGCACTCGATCACGATCTCGTCGACCGTGGCCCCCGCGCGCTCGGCCGCGTCGGGGCTCCGATCGGGATCGATCAGCACGTAGCGGAAGCGCGGTGATTGCCGCGCATAGATGGCGAACAGCTCCTCGGCCCGCGCACGGTTGAGACTGCTCTGGCGGTAGAAGCCCGTCGCCGTAACATCGTGGTCGAGGGAGTCGAGCAGCGCCGCGGACTGCGGCGCGAGCGTGTTGCGTTGATTGCGCGTCAAATCGAACTGGTGGGAGCGCCGCATCGAGGTTGCCTGGATGACGACCAGGATCGCGGTCAGGAACAGGGTTGCGAGCACCGCGTCGGCGCCGCGCCGGGCCGCGCGCCGCCGGGTGAAGGCGGCGACGGCGGAGCGGTTGGCCGCCAGGCTCGCGATGATCAATGCGGCGCCAGCGCCGGTGAGTGCGCCCCGCACCGGGAAGGTCGACAGGCGCGCGGAAGAGAGGACCACGGCGAGGGACAGGAGGAGCACGCCGGCCCCGGCCAGCACGCGCCACAGGCCGGCGCGGCGGTTCGACAGGGCATCGCGGCTCATGCGTCAACTCCTCCAGCGCGCCGAGTCGAGCACCCGCGCGCACAGGAAGAGGAAGAAGAACGTGATGTTCGCGTAGAAAACGAGGTCGTTGGTGTCGATGACACCGCGCGAGAAGCCGTCGAGGTGGCGCACGATCGAGAGCTCGTTCAGCACGGCCCCGACACCCGGCGCGACGAACGGGGTGATCCAGCCCACGATGAGGAGCAGGAGCCCGCAGCCGAAGGTCGCCGCTCCGGCCACCAGCTGGCTGTCGCTGAGCGAGGAGAAGAACACGCCCATGGCGATGAAGGTGAGTCCCATCAGCAGCAGGCCGAGGTAGCCGGAGGCGACCGCACCCGTCTCCGGCGTGGAGAAGTGGTAGAGCAGCGCCACGCACGGCAGCGTCATGGCCAGCATGACCGCGTAGACCGCGGACGCGGCGAAGAACTTGCCCAGGATCACGTCCCAGTCGCTGACCGGGTACGTGAAGAGGAGCTCGGCCGAGCCGCTGCGACGCTCCTCGGCGAACAGGCGCATCGTGAGCAGCGGCAGGAGGAGGAGCAGGACGGCGCTCATGTTCCCGAACAGGGGCTGCAGCACCGACGTGGTGAGGCTGAGGGAGCGCGCCTGCATGGGATTCTGCATCGCCTGGATGGACGTCAGGTTGAAGTACCCGAGCAGGTTGTAGAAGAAGTAGCCCGACAGCAGGACGAACACGGCGATGGCCGCGTAGGCCACCGCAGACTGGAAGTAGTACGCAAGCTCGCGCCGGAAGAGAGCGACCATCCGGCCCATCATGTCTCCTTGGTGACGAGCTCGACGAACACGTCTTCCAGGGTGAGCGACGCCGCGGTCAGGCTCCGCAGCCCGATGGCGCGCGCGGCGAGCGCGGAGGCGATCGCCTCGCGCGGGTCCTCGCCGGTGTGTGCGGTGACGCGGGCGCGCACGACGCCGGCCGCGGCGCCGGCCGAAACCTCGACGGATGCCACCCCCGCGAGCGCGGACACGGCGGCGCGCACCGCCTCCGCATCGCCGCGCGCTTCCAGGTCGACGCGCATGGCTTCGTGTCCGTGCGTGCGCAGGTCATCGGGCGGCGCGTCGGCGATGAGACGGCCGTGGTGGATGATGAGCACGCGCCGGCACAAGAGGCTGACCTCCGGCAGGATGTGTGTGCTGAGAACCACCGTGCGCCGGCCGGCGAGGCCGCGGATGAGGTCACGGATCTCCACGATCTGGCGCGGGTCCAGCCCCACCGTGGGCTCGTCGAGGAAGAGGACGTCCGGGTCGTCCAGCAGCGCCTGCGCTATGCCGACGCGCTGGCGGTAGCCGCGGGAGAGCGTTCCGATGCGGCGCAGGTAGACGTCGGCGATGCCGCAGGCGTCGACGACCGCGGCGATGCGTTCCTGCCGGCGCGCGCGCGCCATGCGCTTCAACCGGCCGACGAAGTCGAGGTAGGCCGCCACGGTGAGGTCCCGGTAGATCGGCACGGTTTCGGGGAGATAACCGATCCGCGAACGCACCGCCATGGATTGTGACTCCACGTCGAACCCCGCCACTCGCGCGCTCCCCGCGCTGGGTGGAAGGAAACCGGTCAGCATGCGCAGTGTCGTGGTCTTGCCGGCGCCGTTCGGACCCAGGAAACCCACGATCTCGCCGGTTCCGATGGAGAAGGAAACGTCGCTCACGGCCGTCCGGGCCCCGTAGCGCTTGGTGAGTCCTGTTACTTCGATCATAGGCCGTTGGCGAACAGGCGCGATGCTATCGCGCCGCCCGCGCTCCGTCAACGAGGCCGTCCCCGGGCCGGGGAGAAAAAAATTGCGCCGGACCGGCTTTGCCCGTAACATTCTGCGCTCGACGTCGTAGAACCACGTGTTCCGGCGGGGAGACTCCGCCCGGGACGCGGTCGATTCGTCCGGCAATCAGCCATGCAAGCACAAGGAAACGTAGGCTCATTCATGACTCGTGGCAAGACGATGCGCGTGGTTGCGGCTTTCGCGGCCGCGCTTTTTGTTTTTTCGGCGTCGACGCCGGTGCTCGCCGGGACGGGTTCCGTGGTGCGATCGCTCGCGCTGCCGGGGCTCGGACAGGCCCACGACGGGCACTACACCCGCGCCACCATCTTCGCGACCGCGGCGATCGTTTCATGGGTCGGGTTGTTCGCCACCCAGGTCGAATACGCGCGCTCCGTCGAGAAGTACGAGAACGAGAAGCGAACCTACCTCTATTATAATGACCAGCTCGCGGCCGGGCAGGTCATCAAGCAGTCCGACATCGACGCGAC
>DASTOO010000417.1:0-2711 GCA_035762505.1 Candidatus Krumholzibacteriia bacterium | reverse complement strand
CATCCTCGACCGCTACGTGTGGGGCCACGTGAGCCGCGTCTCTCCCGAGGCGCCGGTCCAGATTCTCGACGCCGCGCGGGAGGAGCTCCGCCTGGGCGGCGCCGCCAACGTGGCGCACAACGCGGCGGCCCTGGGCGCGCGGGTCTCGTGCGCCGGCGTGGTGGGGGGCGACGGCGCGGGCGCGGGCCTGCCGAAACTGCTCCGGTCGCTGGGGATCCGGCCGACGGCGGTCGTCCGGGATTCCACGCGCCCCACGACCGTCAAGACGCGCCTGCTCGCGCACAACCAGCAGATGCTCCGGATCGATCACGAGCGGCGCCATCCCATTTCGCCCGCCGTCGAGAAGTCGCTCGCGCGCGCCGTGGCCCGGGCCGCGTCCGGCGCCGATGTCGCGCTCGTCTCCGACTACAACAAGGGCACGATGACGCCGAAAGTCTGCCGGAGCCTCATCGACGCGTTCCGGCGCGCCCGCAGGCCGGTGCTGGTGGGACTCAAGAGCCGCGACATCGCGAAATACGCCCACGCGACGGGCGCGTCGCTCAACCGCGCCGAGCTGGCGCTGGTGAGCGGGTTGGACGACGTGGCCGCGGGGGCGCGGAAGATCGTCCGCCGCCTCGGACTCGAATTCCTCGCGGTGACGCTCGGCGAGCGCGGCATGCAGGTGTTCGGGCGCAACGGCCCGGCCGTGACGCTCGATGCCGTGGCGCGGCAGGTCTACGACGTCACGGGCGCCGGCGACACCGTCTTGGCCGCGTTCGGAACCGCGTTCGCGAGCGGGCTGCCGCTCGCCGACTGCGCCGTCCTGGCGAACGCCGCCGCGGGGATCGTCGTCGGCAAGGTCGGCACGGCGACGGTGACTCGCGACGAGCTGCTCGATCACGCGGCCCCGGGCGACGCCGCGGGCCGCCGCAAGGTGCTCAATCTGCCGGCGCTCCTGCGCGCGCTCGAGGACGAGCGCCGCCGCGGCCGCCGGATCGTCTTCACGAACGGCTGCTTCGATCTGCTTCACGCCGGCCACCTGAGCCTCCTGCGCTTCGCGCGATCGCGCGGGGAAGTCGTGGTCGTCGGCTTGAACAGCGACCGCTCCGTGCGCGTCCTCAAGGGGCCGTCGCGGCCGATCCAGGACGCCGCGGAGCGCGCGGGGCTCCTTGCCGCGCTGGAGTGCGTCGACTACGTCACGCTCTTCAACGAGGAGACGCCGGAGCGGCTGATCCGCCGCGTCCGGCCCGACGTGCTCGTGAAGGACGAAGACTACGCCGCGAAGAAGGTGGCGGGCCGCGAGTTCGTGACGGCGAACGGCGGGCGCGTCGAATTCGCTCCCCGCCTGAGGGGCTTCTCCACGTCCGACCTGGTGACCCGCATCCGGGGGAAGTCGTGAATCCTCCAACGCTGATCCGCATCATCCGTCAGCGCCTGCAGGAAGCGGCGCTGGTGAAGCTGCTCCTCGCGGAGTCGGGGTCGGACGAGCTGGCGGCCATCGCGGCGGCCGTCGTGAAGTCGCTCAAGGGCGGACGCCGCGTCGTGCTCTTCGGCAACGGCGGCTCCGCGGCCGACGCCCAGCACATCGCCGCCGAGATGGAAGGGCGCTTCATGCGCGAGCGCCGGCCGTGGCCCGTCCTGGCGCTGACGACCAACACTTCGTCGCTGACGGCGATCGGGAACGACTACGACTTCGCCGCGACGTTCCCCCGCCTCGTGCGGGCGCACGCGCGCAAGGGCGACGTCGCGATCGGCCTCTCGACCAGCGGCAACTCGCCGAACGTGGTCGAAGGCCTCAAGGCCGCGCGCGCCGTGGGCGCCGTCGCCGTCGCATTCACGGGGCTGGCCGGCGGAAAAGCGGCGAAAGCCGCGCACCTCGTGTTTCATGCGCCGTCGGAAAGCACGCCCAGAATTCAGGAATGCCATATCACCGCGGGCCACATCATCTGTGAGATGGCAGAGCTTCAACTTCCAAAGTAAGTGATGACAGATGACCGATTACCGATGACAGAAGTCATCAGTCCTGAGTCATCCGTAATCAGTCATCGGTCATCGCTGGCAATCCACCTGATTGTCGTGGTCCTGTTCCACTCGGTATCTTGACGATCATGCTCTGGGATTTCCTGTTTGGGACGATTTTCGGCTGGTGGATCCTCTTCCTCGTCGCGGCCTCGCTGTTCGGCATCCTGCGCGCCGCCTTCCGTAAGTGGAGCCGCCATCGGCGCGCGATGGCCGCCAACATCGTCCGGCTCTCCGATCCTAGGAACGCCGAGTCGCGCTTCGCGCTCGCGCAGGTGTACGCCGAGGGGCGGAAATGGAAGCGGGCGCTGGGGCTGATCGACGAGGCGATTGAGATTGCGCGGAACGACACGCGCTACAACCACGTCCCGCACCGGTTCCTGAGGCTCAGGGCGGATTGCCTCTATGGCACGCGCAACTGGTCGGGGGCGGCCGCCGCCTACCACGAGGCGCTCAAGGTCCAATCCGACACGGGGTACGCCGACGCGCTGCTCGGCGTGGCGCGGTCCGAGCTCCGGGCCGGGCGGTGGAAGGAAGCGGTCGAATTCAGCCGCCACGCGATCCGCGAGCACGAATCGCGCCTCGAGGCTTATTTCCGATGGGCCCAGGCGGCGGCGGGGGGGAGCGACGGCGCGGAGACCGAGCGTGCCAAGGCCGAGTTCCGGCGCGTCGCCTCGATGCTCCCGCCGTTCGCGAGGCAACGCCGGCTGTGG
>DASTOO010000416.1:0-10233 GCA_035762505.1 Candidatus Krumholzibacteriia bacterium | reverse complement strand
GACACGAGCCAGACTTCCGATCTCAACTTCGACTACGGGTGGACCGACCTCGGGTACCTTGGCGACGTTCATCGGATCAGCCTCGGCTTCAGCTACTAGGATGAACCCGGCGCGGAAATCCGCGACCACGACAGGCGCCCCGCGGGGCGCCTGTCTTTTCTTGGGCGCACTGCTCGCGCTCGTCGCGTCCGGCGTGGCGTCGGCGGGCGCCACCCACCTGGGGCGCGGCGACTTCGACTTCCACCTCGACGCGGCCTCGTTCCGCGGACGCGAGGGACGCAATCTCACCGAGGTTTCGGCCCGCGTCGCCAATTCCTCGCTGAAGTTCAGTGAGGAAAAGGGGGGCTGGGTGGGGAAGGTCAAGCTCTCGATTCTCGTGGCCGACGACGACGGCAAGGAGGTCGTCAAGGAGAGCGAGACGATGACCTTCCACGAGACGGACCGCGCGCGCGTCGACAGCCCGGTTGCATACCAGACCATCGTCAAGCAGTTCAACCTTCCCCCCGGGGGATACTGGCTCTCCTTCGCCATCGAGGACCTGCAGGCGCCCAAGGTGACCGTGGTCGGACTCACGCGCGGCGAAAACAAGAGCTCCGCGGTGCGCCGCGCGCACCTCAACCTGCCGGAGATGCCGGCGGACGAGCCGTCGTTCAGCGACGCCATGTTCGTGTGGGACATCGACCCGAAGGCGCGCGGGGTCCGCAAGTACCGGCCGAATCCGCCGCGCATGTACGGGTTGTACCGCGACACCCTGACCGTCTATTTCGAACTGTACCTGCCCGAGTCGCTGGCCTCCGCGCCGACCTTCGAGTTCATCTCGGAGATCGTGACGCCGGAGGGCGCGCCCGTGCGCGAGAGCCGGTTGACGCTCCCGAACCCGGTGGTGGCCGAGGGGCAGGCGCGGGCCTATCCCGTCGTCATTCGCGAAGACCTGACGGCATTTACAGCCGGCAGCTACACGCTCTACCTGTCGTTCGCCCTCAATGGTGAAACGCTGGCCCGGGTGAGGAGCGGCGACTTCTCGGTGGCCTGGGACATCCGCACCTGGGAGGTTCCGCGCCGCGAATTCCTGGCCGAGGCGCGCTTCCTGATGGGAGACGACGATTTCAAGCAGTTCGCCGGGCGGAGCCCCGGCGAGCAGGAGCGGATCCTGGACGAGTTGTGGAAGTCGCTGGATCCCGACCCGAGTACCGGGACCAACGAGGCGTACGACGTGTTCATCGAGCGGCTTGCCTACGTGGAAGCGTACTACACCGAAGGGGGTCCGGCGATCTACACCGCCCGCGGTGGCGTCTACGTCCGCTTCGGACCGCCCGACGAGCTGGTGCAGGACGTGATCCCGCTCAATTACGATACGCTCGCGGAGGCGGAGGCCGTGGTGGAGAACCCGTATCACCCGCTCAACCTGGGCAGCAGCAATTCCAAGCTGTACCGGACCCCGAAAACGCGGAACAGCTTTGCAACCGACGGGCACGAGAGCGCGCGTTACCGCCCGGAGGACAACACCGGGGTCCCGTACGAGCTGTGGATCTATCACGCCGGGGGCGCGCCGGTTCTCGTCCGGGACCGCGTGCAGGAAATGGACATCGGCATGCGTTTCCTGTTCGTCGACCGCGACGGGCACGGGGCGTACAAACTGGAGAGAAGTTCCTCGATTTCAACCAAATAGCCCTCCGCGGCGCCCCGCCCCCGGCGGGCAAAAGCGGGTTGACAGGTGGGGAAGCCGGGGCTATAGTCGCCTGTATTCGTTTCGGTAGCCGGCGAGTTTCTGGGTAGTAGAGCCGCTCCACGAATCCCCACCCCGACATACATCACGGCAAGAAGGAGTTTCTGGCGATGCGCGAGCTACGTAACAAAGTCTGCGTACTTTTGACGTCCATCCTCGTGGCGACGATCATTTCGGGGGCGTTCATCGGCAGTGCCGTTGCGATCCCGCAAGACGAAGCCACCACCCCGCCGCCCGCGCAGCAGCCGGCGGAGGAACCCGCCGCCGAGGCCACCAGCGACGAACCGGTCGACATGCCGAAGAGCGTCGACATGGCCTCGATGGCGGCGCCGATCAATCCAGATTCTTTCCTCACCGCCCCCAACGACTCCGCAGAGGTCGCCACCGCGATCGCGGAGATGATCCGCAAGGAGGAGGCCAAGCTCCAGAATCGGATCAAGAACAGCGGCCTCGGGCAGCTCTACATCAAGGGCGGCGCGTTCATGCACCCGCTGCTGATCTGCTCGATCGTCGGCCTGGTTCTGTCGCTGGAGCGCCTGTGGACGCTGTCGCGGGCCCGTTCCAACACCAAGAGGCTGATGATGGAAGTCATCAAGGCCATTCGCAACGAGGGGACGGAAGCGGCGCTGGCGGTGTGCCAGGGAACGCGCGGCCCGATCGCGGCCGTGCTCCACTCCGGGCTGCTGCGCGCGCATCGCGGTGCGGAAGCCGTCGAGAAGGCGATCGGCACGTCGGGTGCCATCGAGATGGCCTTCCTCGAACGCGGTCTCACCATTCTGGCGTCGGTTTCGAACGTGGCGCCCCTCCTCGGGTTCCTCGGGACCGTGTCCGGTATGATCAGCGCGTTCGCGGCCATCGCCGCCGCGGAGCAGGTGAGCGCCAAGCTGGTCGCGAAGGGCATCGAAGAAGCACTGATTACGACCGCGGCGGGTCTTGTTATTGCCGTGCCGATCAGTATCTTTTACTCGTACTTCGTCGTGCAGATCGACCGCTTCGTCATCGAGATGGAAGAGGCGAGCTCGGAGCTGGTCGACGAGCTGCTCGACATCGAGCACAAGCAGGGTCAGCTGGTAGTGGAGAAGCACTAGCTCACGCCCCCGACGGGGGTCTGCCATGAAACGCATTCAGAACAAGTTTCGTACCGGGGCCGGCGAGTTTCAGGCGGCGTCGATGTCCGACATCGCGTTCCTGCTCCTCGTGTTCTTCATCGTGACCACCATTTTCGCGCTGGAGGAGGGCATCCCGCTCATCCTGCCCGCGCGCTCCTCCGAGGTGGCGAAGGTCAAGCAGAAGAACATCCTCGAGATCAAGGCGTATCCGGACGGCTCCGTCGTTATCGAAGGGGACAACGTGGGGCTTCCCGGCGTCCGCCCCCTGGTGGAGCGCCGGCTCTCCGAGAATGACAAGCTGATCGTCGTGATCGTGACGCACCCCGACTCCGAATACGGCCTGATGGTGGACCTGCTCGACGAGATCAAGCTGGCCAACTGCCGGCGCATCTCGCTCAAGACCATGGGTGGGTGACCCGGATGAGGATCGGGCATTTCAAGAAGAAGCAGGGCGTGAAGGCGAGCGTTCCCACCGCGTCGATGGCCGACATTGCGTTCCTGCTGCTGATCTTCTTCATGGCGACCACCATCTTCAAGATGGAGGACGGGCTCGAAGTCACCCTCCCGCGCGCGGAGACCGCCCAGCGCCAGCAGCGCGAGAAGATCATGCATATCTGGATCGATCAGGGCGGCGCCATATCCATCAATGACAAGCTCGTGAGAATCGATCAGATCGAGGACATCATGAAGCTGATGCTGCAGGAGCGCCCCGACCTGATCGTCGCGTTCAACGCCGACGATCGAGCGCCCTATCGCGTCGTTTCCGACGTGATGGAAGAACTCAAGGACGCCAGTGCGGTGCGCGTATCGTTCACGAGCGATAAGAAGAATCCGAACGTGCGGAGGCGGCGCGAGCTATGAGCACGGCCACCGCGACCCAGGAGATCCGTCTCCTGCACGATACGGCCAACAATGCGTTCAAGGCCCGCTACGGGAAGTATATCCGCTGGGCGTTGCTCGTCGCCGTCGTTCTGCATGCCGTGGCGTTCGTCTTCACGCCGCAGTTCACCATCACGCCGTACAAACTGCGGGAAGAGCAGTTCGAGGTCGTCGAGATCCCCGACCAGATCGATCTCCCGCCACCGCCGCCGGACGTGCCCCCGCCGCCGGTGGCCGTGCAGGCTGCGGAAGACGACGCCGAGGCCACGGACGAGGTCGCCGAGACGACGTTCGAGAATTTCGAGGACATGCCCCCTCCGCCCCCGCCCTCGGGCGGCGGCGGCGCCGAGGTCTTCCTGGCCTTCGACGAGCCGCCCGCACTGATCGAGTTTGCCTCCCCCGAGTATCCGCCGCTCGCGCGCGAGGCGGGCATCGAGGGGACCGTCGCGATCCGCGTGCTGGTTTCCGAGGAGGGCAAGGTCCTGGACGCGACCGTGCTCAGCTCCGACGTGACGCCCGCGATGAACCAGGCGGCCGTGCAGGCGGCCTTGAAATGCCGTTTCCGCCCTGCCAAGCAGCGGACCGTGCCGGTCAAGGCGCACGTGATGATTCCGTTCCAGTTCAAGCTGCGCTAGCGCGGCGGATGGACGCTTCACCGGGCCCGCGGTCGCATGACCGCGGGCTTTTGTTGCCTGCTTGCTTTCGTGACGCCGGCGCGCCATGTTTCAGGTGTCGGCCGGAATTCCCCGGCCAGCCGCGCTCCCGGCCCACCACGAGAACGCCCGTCGCATCATCGAACCGAACCCCATCGCCCCGGGGCGAAAAGGAGGATCGCCGATGACGGCAGCGTCCATCTTCCGTTCCCTCCCCACCGCGAACGACGCGTTCAAGGACCGGTACCGGGTCACGGTGCGGGTCTCGCTCGGTCTGGCCCTCGCCGTGCACGCGCTCGCTTTTTCTCTCATCCCCGCCCTGTCGGTCCGGCCGTACCGGCTGCCACCGGAGGAGGTGCCGGTGGTATTCGTTATCCCGGATGCGCCGGCGCTCCCGGCGTCGCCGCCGGACGAAGCACTTCCGCCCCGGCCCGGGGTCGAGCCGGTCGAGCCGTTCGATCCGGCGCCGCCGCTCGAAGCGCCACCGCCGGCGCCGCCCCTGTGGGACGCTCCCGTCGCGCCGCGCTCGACCGCAAATGACCCGGGCGTCTTCCTGTACGACCGAAGGGAGCCCGTCCCGGTGGCGCTCGCGAAGCCCCTGTATCCCCGGCTGGCGCGTGAAGCGGGCATCGAGGGCCGGGTCGTGGTTCGCGTCCTGGTGGACGAGCACGGGCGCGTGGCCGACGCGGTGGTGATCGAGTCGGACGCGACACCCGGCATGGTCGAAGCCGCCCTGCGCGCGGCGCGCGCGTGCCGCTTCGAGCCGGCCCGCCAGCGCGACGTCGTGGTTTCCGCTCACGTGACCATACCGTTCTCGTTCTCGCTGCGGTAGCGGGGCTCGTTCTCCCCCGTGCCGCGCGGGGGACGGCGGGGCCCTTCCCGGCCGTCCCCCTTTCTCTCCCCGCCGGACCCCGATCCGGGTATAATGCCGGAACATTCGAGCCATCCGTTCGTAGTACCCCCCAATACTCGCTGCGACGGGCGGTATATCGGTTATTGTTTTCAATCCCAATGCCAGACCGGAAGGTGACCAGATGAACGTTCGCCGGGCGATGGCTGCCCTGATACTGATTGTGTGCGCTGCCGTTGACGCGCGCGCCGAGACCTACGACCTCGAACGCTGCATCGAACTGGCGCTCGAGACGTCGACCAACGTGGGGATCTCCACCGAGCAGCTCCGCACCGCCCGCAGCGGAGTCGTCCGCAGCTACGCGCAGTTCATGCCCGACCTCAGCATCAGCGCCTGGGCCGGCCACAGCTTCGCGGGCCCGTCCACCGGGGTGTTCGTCGACGCGCAGGGGCGTCCCATTCAGCCCTCGGGCTTCGACTACGAGGCCTACACGTTCGGGATCCAGAGCCAGATGCGGCTGTTCGACTGGGGGGCCAACTTCAACGGTCTCACCCAGGCCAAGCGCGGCTCGGAGGCGGCGGCCTACGAGCTCGAGTACACGCGCGATGTGATCCGCGCGATCGTCATCCGCGAGTACTACGACCTGGTCCGCCAGCGCAAGCTGCTCGGCGTGCAGCAGGCGGATCTCGAAGCCAAGACGCGCAACCTGGAGCAGGTGGAGGCGTTCTACAAGATCGGTTCGCGCACCAAGGCGGACTACCTGCAGGCGCGCGTCGACCAGGGCAACAGCCAGCTGCAGCTGATCAACGTCGTGAACGCGGAAGGCATCGCCGCGGCGCGGCTCAAGTCGCGTTTGAATATTCCGCAGGAATCACCCATCGAGGTCGACGAGTCCGTCGACTTCACGCCGGGCGAGTTCGACGAGACGACGGAAGTCGACCACATGTTCCAGCATCGCTCGGACCTGCTGGCGAGCCGTCATCGCATCGAGGCGGCCAGCGCCGGAGTCTCCATATCGGAGAAGGGGCGCTACCCGACCCTGGACGCGTCGTTCAACTACAACTGGAACGACCGCTCCTTCCCGTCGGACGGAGCCGTCTTCAAGCGCGACTACGTCTGGTCGATCGGCGTGTTCTTCGGCTGGAACATCTTCGACCGCTTCCAGAGCCGGTCGGCCATCCAGGAGGCGAAGGCACAGCACCGCATCGCGGAGTACAACCTGCAGCAGGCCAAGATCGACGCGGTGCTCGACGTGAAGCAGATCATGCTCAACCTCGACCAGGCGCGCCAGCGTCTCGACCTCGCGACCGAGACCGTCGCCGCGGCCGAGGAGAACAACCGTCTGGCGATGGAGCGCTATCGCGTCGGCGCGGGTACGATCCTCGAGACCATCGAGGCGAGCGCGTCGCTGACCTCCGCGCAGGCTTCGCTCATCGATGCGCGCGTCGACTACCTCATCAATCGCGCCGACCTCCAGCGCGCGACGGGACGGCCGATCACCACCGAGTAGCGCCGGATCGCTCTCTCACCGCGACGGGCGGCCGCGCTTTGCAGCGCGCCGCCCGTACGTGTTATGCTGCGCGAATGCTGATTCACATGCGCGGCATTGCCAAGCGCTACCAGATGGGAAGCCACGTGGTGGACGCGCTCGACGGCGTCGACCTCGACGTCGAAAAGAACGAGTACCTGGCGCTGATGGGGCCGTCCGGCTCCGGCAAGACCACCTTCATGAACATCATCGGCTGCCTCGATTCGCCGACGTCGGGCACGTACGTCCTCAACGGCGAGGACGTGACGCAGCTGCCCGACGACGCGCTCGCTTTCATCCGCAACCGCGAGATCGGCTTCGTGTTCCAGACCTTCAACCTGCTGCCGCGCGCCACCGCGCTCCAGAACGTGGAACTGCCGCTCATCTACGCGGGGCTCGGGGCGGCCGCGCGCCGCGAGCGCGTGTGGGAGTGCCTGCGCATGGTCGGTCTGGACGATCGCGCCAGCCATCGGCCCAACGAGCTCTCGGGCGGGCAACGCCAACGCGTCGCCATCGCCCGCGCGCTGGTGAACAACCCGTCGATCATCCTGGCCGACGAGCCCACCGGCAACCTCGATTCGAGATCCGGAGAGGAGATCATGAGGATATTCGAGACCCTGCGCGACCGGGGACACACCCTGATCGTGGTGACCCACGACGATGCCGTCGCCGCGCACGCGCGGCGCGAGGTCCGGCTGCGCGACGGCCGCGTGGAATCGGACAGGCAGCGCTCGCTGCAGGGCGCGGGCGAGGGGGGGCGGGTGTGAGCCGGAAGAAAAAACTGCTCCTCGTGGCCGGCGGTGCGGCGGTGCTCGCCGCGCTGGTGATCGTGAACCTGCGATCGCGCGGGTCGGCAGTCGAGGTCCAGGTCGCCGACGTCGGCAAGCGCGACATCTCGCGCGTGATCACGGCCTCGGGGGAGATCCAGCCGCGGCGCCGCGTGAACGTCAGCGCGAACGCCATCGGCAAGGTCACCCGGCTCGACGTCAAGGAGGGCGACCGCGTGCGCAAGGGGGACTTCCTCCTCGAGATCGACGCAGAGCCCTACGAGTCCGCGGTCGCACAGCTCGCCGCCGCAGTGCGGGGGGCGCGCGCGGCGCTGGACATGGAGAGTGCGTCGCTCATCAAGGCGGAGGACGACCACGAGCGCGCGTTGCAGCTGCACGAGAGGGGATTCATGTCCGACGGCGAATTCAAGAGCGCGACTTCGACGCTCGATGTGGCGCGCGCGCGCAGGCGTAATGCGGGGGAATCGCTGGCCCAGGCCGAAGCGAATCTCAGGAAGGCGACGCACGATCTCAAGAACGTGCGCATCACCGCCGAGATGTCGGGCGTCATCACCACCCTCAACGTGGAGGCGGGTGAGAGCGCCATCATGGGCACGATCAACAACCCCGGTACCGTGCTCCTGACCATCGCGGACCTGTCGGAGATCGAGGCGGAGGTGCGCGTGGACGAGACCGAGGTCGTGCTGGTGAAGCCCGGCCAGGAGGCGGTCGTCCGGCTCGACGCCCATCCCGACACCACCTACCACGGCGTCGTCACCGAGGTGGGGAACAGCGCCATCCGCGCGCAGGTCGGCCTGGGACAGGAGTCGGTCGACTTCAAGGTGGTGATCGCGATCCGCGACTCCATACCGAACGTGCGGCCCGGGCTGTCGGCGTCGGTGGACATCACCGTGGCCGAAGTCGAGGACGCGTTGGCGATCCCCATCCAGTGCCTCACCGTGCGCGACAAGGAGCGGCTCGAGCGAGTGAGGACGCGCGGACGGAAGAAGGACGCCCCGGCCGCGGCCGATTCGGCCGCGGCGGAGGGGGAGGAGAAGAAGCGCGACATCGAGGGGGTGTTCGTGGTGGAGGACGGACTGGCGGTGTTCCGCGAGGTGCGCGTGGGTATCGCGGGCCAGAGCCATTTCGAGGTGGTGAGCGGGCTGGCGGAGGGCGAGAAGGTGGTCTCCGGTCCGTTCAAGACCATCAACGACCTGGCGGACCGGGCGCGCGTGAAGATCCAGAAGGAAAGCGCGCGGAGGTAAGTCGCGCGTGCGAGCGTCGCTCACAGTATCCCTCGAGGGCGTGCGCATCGCGTACGGGGCGCTGGCGGGCAACAAGCTCCGCACCCTGCTGACCCTGCTGGGCAATATCGTCGGCATCATGTCCGTGATTGCGGTCGTCTCGCTGCTCGGCGGGATCGACCTCTACATGCGCCAGGAGGTTGCGTCGGAGGGAAGCAACCGCTTCAAGATCGAGCGGGTGAACTTCTTCGATGCGATCACGGATTTCGAGAAGTTCATCGACAAGCTGATCCTCAACCCCCGTCTCACGCGCGACGACGTCGCGGCCCTGCGCGAGTCCCTGCGGTTTTCGGAGTATGTGAGCGCGTTCGTTTCCAACCAGGCCGACATCGCCGCGCTGGGGAAGTCCGTCAACATGTCCGTGCACGGGCGCGATGCGTTCTATCCGTTCATCGAGAGCATCCCCCTCCACGCCGGCCGTCACTTCTCGGAGCTGGAGGACCGTGAAAGCGCGCAGGTGGCCGTGATCGGCTGGGAGGTGTACGAGACGCTCCTCGCGCCGCGTGACGCCGTGGGCGCCACCGTGCGCATCGGGAGCCGGCATTTCCGGGTGATCGGCGTCGCGGAGCGGCGCGGGTCCGTGCTGGGCGAGAGCCGCGATCGTTTCGTGGTGATACCGGTCGGCGCCCATCGCAAGCTCTTCGGCGCGGGCCAGGGGCTCGAGATCCACGCCATGGCGCGGGACATCCGTGCCATGGAGGCGGCCATCGAGGAGGCCACGGTTGCGATGCGCATCCGTCACAACCTGCATCCCCGCGACGAGAACGACTTCTCCGTCAGCACCAGCGAGCAGCTCATCGACCTCTGGAAGAATATCAGCCGTGGGGTGATGATGGCGCTCGTGGCCCTGGTGGGGATCTCGATGCTGGTGGGTGGGATCGTGCTCATGAACACGATGGTCGTCTCGGTGGCGGAGCGGACGCGGGAGATCGGGATCCGCAAGGCGGTAGGCGCGAATCGCACCGCCATCGTGTGGCAGTTCCTGGTCGAGTCCGCGACCCTGTCGGTCATCGGCGGCGTGCTCGGCATGGTGATCGGCTTCCTGATCGCCGCAGCGGTGTCGGCCTTCTCGGTCCTGCCCTACGTCGTGAACACGGCGATCGTCGTGCTGGCGCTGATTGTGACCATTGTGCTGGGGCTCGTGTTCGGGACCTACCCCGCCATCAAGGCGGCGCGTCTGGATCCGGTCGACGCCCTGCGCACGGAGTGACCGGTGGAAGTCAACCGTTCCCGAGAGTCGCTGTGGCGCGAGAACTTCTCGCAGGCATTCGACGTCGTTCGCGCGCACCGGCTGCGCTCCGGGCTCCTGATCCTCGGCGTCGCGATCGGCATCGCGACGGTGCTGATGATGGTTACGGTGCTCAACGGACTGACGAGCAAGATCTACCAGGACATGGCGTCGGCCAACCGTCCGTAC
>DASTOO010000415.1:0-10945 GCA_035762505.1 Candidatus Krumholzibacteriia bacterium | reverse complement strand
GCACAGCCTACCAGTCCTTTCCGGATCGCTTCAACCGGCGGAACGCCGCCTTGCGCCGCTCCTTCTGGAGTTCCTGCTCGCGGTCCTCGAGCGCCTGCAGGATTCGCATGGCGTCCTCGGGCGAGAGCTGGCGCATCTGCTCCTCGGTGAGCGGCGCCATCGTCGAGTCCGCCGGCTGGGGCTGCGCCCGGGACGAGTCCGGCTGCTGCGCCTGCGAATGCTGCTTCTCGTCCTGTTTCTGCCCGTCTTCGCGCTTTCCATCCTGCTGCCGCTGATCCTCAGGGTCGGTCGCGGTCGAATCGGACGATCCACCCTGCTGGTTCTGGTCCTTCTGCTCGTTCTGCTGGTTCTCGTTTCCCTGCTGCTGCGGCTGTTGTTGCTGCTTCTGCTCCTCCTGCTGCTGGTCGACGGCCAGCGCGAGCTCCAGGTTGTGCCGCGCATCTTCGTCGTCGGGCAGGTACTGCAGCGCCTGTATGTACGACTCGATCGCCTCCTGCGCGCGGCCACCCTTCAGCAGGGCGTTGCCCCGGTTGTAGAGCATGCGCCCGGTGAGGACGCTGTCCGGCGAGTAACTGCGCTGGTAGTACTCCACCGCGGGCTCGTACTCACCCTGCATGTAGAGCGCGTTCCCGCCATTGTAATAGACGCCCTGCGGGTTCTTCGGCGTCTTCGCGCTGTCGCCGAGCGCCTGGCGGTACAACGAGAACGCGTCCGCGTACTTGCCGTCGCGAAACGCCTTGTTCCCCGCGCGCACCTGTGCCCGCTTCACCGAGCCCGCGAACGCGGGTTCGGTGAAGCCAAGTCCCAGCACGGCAATCAACACTGCAAGCCCGGTATGCAAGGCGTACGCGCGCCGGCCCGACGCCTTCGTCGTCAAGATCGCATCCAGCAGCAGGCACAACAGCGCCGCCGCGAGCGGGATCATGAACCGTTCCTTGTGCCGCTCCACGAATTCTCCCTTGATCAGTTTTCGTTGCATGCCCGAGATGGCGTCGTAGAGGGCCTGGATTTCGAGCCCCCCGGTCGTGGCGGGAAGATACTGTCCGCCGGCGGCCGACGCCACCCGCTGCAGCATTCCTTCGTCCAGCCGGCTCAGCACCGTCTCGCCGCGATCGTCCTTCTTGTACCCCACGACGGCGCCGTCGGGTCCGCGCTCCGGGATGAGCTCGCCCCTGGGACTCCCCAGGCCGATGGCGAACACCCGGATATCCTTCTCCGCGGCGGCGCGCGCGGCCACCTCCGGGTCGCCGTGCTGATTCTCCCCGTCGGTGACGAGGATGATCGCGCGGTCGCCGCCCTCCGAGCCGTCGAACATCGCCGTGGCGACCTCGATCGCGTCGCCGATGGCCGAACCCGGCTCCGAGACGGAAAACACGTCGACGGAGCGCGCCAGCATGAGTGCCGCCTTGTAGTCCACCGTCAGCGGACAGAGTGCTACGGCTTCGCCGGCGAAGACCACCAGCCCGACGCGGTCGCCCTGCAATCCCTCCACCAGGTCCGCGATCTCACGCTTGGCGCGTTCGAGGCGGTTGGGTGCCACGTCTTCGGCCAGCATGGAGAGCGACACGTCGAGCGCGATCACCAGGTCGATCCCCTCCCGCTCCACCTTCACGAGCTGGCTCCCGAAGCGCGGCGCCGCGACGGCTACGATCAGCATTCCCACCGCGAGGACGCGCAGCGTGCTCTTCGCCGCGTGCCGCCGCCAGCTCGCGCCCGGCGCCAGCGCGGTGACGAGGCGCGGCCCCACGAAGCGCTCCAGCGCAGCGCGCCGGCGGCGCACGGCGATGGCCATGAGTGCCGCGAGAACGGGGAGGCCGAGGAGGCCCCACAACCACAGGGGTCGCGCGAATTCGATCATAGGATGACTACGGCGTCTCCCGCAGGAGGGTTTGCGCCAGCCCCAGTTCCAGGATCAACAGCCCCAGCGCGGGGAGCACGAACCACAGGAAGCGGTCCGTGTACTCCACGTACGTCTCGGATTCCACCTTCGACTTTTCCATCTGGTCGATACGGTCGTAGATCTCCACCAGTTCCTCGCGGTCGGTCGCGCGGAAATAGTGGCCGTCTGTCAACTCGGCGATGCGGCGCAGCGTCGGCTCGTCGATGTCGACGTCCACCGAGACCAGCCGGCGTCCGAACACGGGGTCGTCGATCGGCATCGGCGCGCGCCCGCGCGTGCCGACACCCACCGTGTACACCTTGATGCTGAGCGAAGCCGCCACGCGCGCGGCGGTGGTGGGGTCCACCATGCCGGCGTTGTTCTGCCCGTCGGTGAGCAGGATGACGACGCGGCTCTTCGCGTCGCTGCCGCGCAGCCGGTTGCACGCGGTGGCGAGTGCGACTCCGACGGCGGTGCCGTCGTCCAGCATCCCGAAGTCGACCGCGTCGACGAGCTTCGTCAGCAGCGCGTAGTCGAGTGTCAGCGGGCATTGCGTGATGGCGTCGGCGGCGAAGGCGACGAGCCCGATGCGATCCTGCCGGCGCTTGCCGATGAATTCCTTCACGACCTCCTTCGCCACGTGGAGGCGGTTCTTGGGCTCGAAGTCCTGCGCCTGCATGCTGCCGCTCGTGTCGAGCACCAGCATGATGTCGATGCCTTCCGCGTACTCCGTGTGCTTCGAGCGGCCCGTTTGCGGGCGCGCCAGTCCCAGGATCACGAGCGCCAGGACGGCGAGCCGGAGCGCGAGCGTGCCGTGGCGCTTCCACGCCGCGGCCTCGAGGCCGGCGCCGAGGAGGAGATCGACGGACGAGTACGCGACGCTGCGACGGCGTCCGCGCCGCCCCGGGAGCCACGCGACCAGCGGAACCAGAACGAGCAGGAGGAGCAGCCAGGGATGCTCGAAGCGGAACATCAGTTCATCTGCGCGCCAACGGCGCGCGGCGTGCTGCTGACAACGACATCGCGTGCGCGCTTCATGGCAGCCTCAGCATGGGTTACATCGGGCTTGTACTTCGCAAACTTCACCAGATCCGCTTCCTCCAGCAGGGCACCGAGCCCCTGGATCGTATCGCCCCTGCGCGCGAGGTCGCGCAACAACTCGTGCGTCGTCCTGTCCAACGCCTCCACGCCGAAGCGCGCCTCGAGGTAGCGCCGTACCGCGTCGATTACCAATGTGTAGAACGTCTTGAACTCGCCGCGCGCGACGAGGCCCATCGCCTCGATCCGCTCCAGCTCCGTGAGCGCCTCGATGTCGGGCGGAATCAGAACCCGCGGAACGTCCGCCACCGGCCTGCGGGCGCGACGGCGCCGGATCCACCACGCGGTCGCGCCCGCAAGCGCGAGCACGCCGGCGCCGGCGAGGATCCACCAGAGCCAGTTGGGCGGCATCGTCCATTGCTCCTTCAACGGGCGCAGGTCCTGGGATTCGGCCGAGAGGAATCGGATCTCGAGATCGACCGGCTCCGACCAGGCGCGCAGCGTGTCGCCGTGCCCCGTGACGAACAGGAACACCTGTTCCGGGACCCGCACGGAGTCGATGCTGACAAGGATAAAGACAACCTGCCCACGGACGGCTCCGCCGTCCGCGTGTTCCCAACGACTCTCCACCACCCGACACGTACCAGGGGCGATTAGAATGGGTTCAACGAGCGAAAGCGAATCGGCATACGTGACCTGATAGGTCACGTGGAACCGCTCGCCCACCGTGACCGTGTCGGCGGAAACGCCTGTGGTGACGCGCGCCGCGCGTCCCGCGTCGCGAGCGGCATGCGCCGCCGCACCCGGCATCACCAGGGCCAGGACCGTGATCGCGACCGTATACACGCGACGCACCCGGATCACCGCCGTTTCGAGCGCGACTTGAAGAACAGCGACAGCGGCACGATATAGTCCTGGCCCGCCTCCACCCGCACGACGTCCACGCCGTTCCTGCGGAACAGGCTCTTCAGCTCGCCCTCGCGCCGGCGGGCGTGCTCCGCGAAGCGTTCACGTGCGCGCGCGGAGCTCACGTCGATGACCCGCTCCACCTGCCCCTCCTGGTCCCACACACGCACCAGCCCGCCGCCGGCGAGGCGCTCTTCGCGCGGGTCGGTGATCCATACCGCCACCAGGTCGTGTTTGCGGGCCGCCATCGCCAGCGGGCGCGAGAAGTCCGGCGAGAGAAAATCACTCACTACGAATACGATCGCGCGGCGTTTTGACACACGCAGTAAATAGTCGAGCGCCGTGGCGACGTCGGTGCGGTGACCGCGCGGCTGATAGAAGAGGATCTCCCGGATCACATGCAGGACGTGGCGCCGCCCCTTGTCGGGCGGGATGAACTCCTCGATCTCGTCCGTGAAGGCGATGGCGCCCACCTTGTCGTGATTCTGGATGGCGCTGAAGGCGAGCACCGCGCAGATCTCCGCCGCGGTGTCGATCTTGGTCTGCGTGCCGGAGCCGAAGCGCCCGGAGGCGCTCACGTCGAGCAGGAAGTTCACCACCAGCTCGCGCTCTTCCATGAAGCGCTTGATGTAGGGCGCGCCCATGCGCGCGGTCACGTTCCAGTCGATGGAGCGGATGTCGTCGCCCGGCTGGTATTCGCGCACCTCGTCGAACTCCATCCCCTGGCCCTTGAACACGCTGTGGTATTCGCCCGAAAAGACGTCGTTGACCAGACGCCGCGTCGTGATCTCCACGCGGCGGACCCGCTTGAGAACCTCGGCAACGCTGCGCTCGGAAGTTTCGCGGGACGACGAGGTGCGATCGGCGTCGCGCATGGGATCAGGGAACCTCGATGTGGTCGAAGATGCGCTGGAGGACCGCTTCCGAGTCCAGGCCCTCCGCTTCGGCCTCGTAGGTGACGATGACGCGGTGGCGCAGCACGTCGAAGCCGACCGCCTTCACGTCTTCCGGTGTCGCGTACCCGCGCCCGCGCAGGAACGCGTGCGCCTTCGCCGCCTGCGCGAGGAAGATGGTGGCGCGCGGCGAGCCGCCGTAGGCGATCAGGTGCTTGATGGGAAGCTTGAACGACTCGGGGTCGCGCGTGGCGAACACGATGTCGAGGATGTACTCCTTCACCTTGTCGTCGATGTAGATCTCGCGCACGATCTGCTGCGCCGCCTTCAGCACCTGCGGGTCGATGACGGCCTCGACCGCGGGCGTCTTGCCCGCGGTGACCATCTCCATAATCTGCCGTTCTTCGTCGCGCGCGGGGTAGGTGACCTTGAGCTTCAGCATGAAGCGGTCGACCTGTGCCTCCGGGAGGGGATACGTTCCCTCCTGCTCGATCGGATTCTGTGTCGCGAGAACGAGGAACGGAAACTCGAGTGGGTAGGTCTTGTCGCCGATCGTCACCTGGCGCTCCTGCATGCACTCGAGCAGTGCACTCTGCACCTTCGCGGGCGCGCGGTTGATCTCGTCGGCGAGGATGAAGTTCGCGAATATCGGGCCCTTCTTGGCGGAGAAGGTGTGATCGCGCGGGTTGTAGACCTCGGTGCCGAGGAGGTCCGCGGGGAGCAGGTCGGGCGTGAACTGGATGCGCCGGAACGACGTCCGCACCGACGCCGCGAGGGTCTTGACGGAAAGGGTCTTCGCGAGCCCCGGAACGCCTTCGATCAGGACGTGCCCGTCGCACAGGAGCCCGATCAAGAGGCGGTCGACCAGGTAGCGCTGGCCGATGATCACGCTCTGGATGGACTTCTGGAGCACCGGCACGAACCGGCTCTCCCGCTCCACGCGCTCGTTCAGCGCCTGAATCTCGTACTGCATCATCACCTCCGCCGGCGGCGACCCGCCGGTCAATCGGGATTGAACGTCATTAACTGCGTCGCGGTTCCCCCCCGGGGCCGCCGTGGCGGGTTGCGCCCCCCCGGCCGGATCAGCTAGGATTCATCGCGACATGGTCACGCGGGCCGTTTGGTTCCGCGCGGGTGGCAGCCAGAGGGCGCCCGCGCGGGCGAGCCATTTATCGCGCAGGCGGAAACTGGCGAGACCGCGACGGGCTGCTGGCTGACAGGACCCGCGCGGCCACCGGGACCGGAACCCAGCTAGCAACGGATCGGACATGATAACCGACGAGACCACCAAGTCAAGCCGGACCGGCGCGCGGGCCGTGGCCGCAACGCGAATGCCCGCCTATGGTTGGGTGGGCCTCGCGGGCATGCTGGTCTTCCAGACCCTTCTCTTCGCGGCCCCCGGCGGCCTCGTGGATCTCTACTTCACCCCGCTCCAGTGGACCGGCCTCATCCTGTTTCTGGACGGATGGCGCAAGCAACGGCGCGGCACCTCGCTCATCGCGGACCACTTCCGCGAGTTTCTCCTCCTGTGCGCGATTTCCGTGGGCAGCTGGCTCGTCTTCGAGGGGTACAACGTGCTCCTCAAGAACTGGCGCTACCTCAATCTGCCGGACAACCCCTTGGTCCGCATCCCGGGCTACGTGTGGGCCTTCGCCACCATCTCGCCGGGAATGTTTCTCATCTACGAAACCCTCTCCGACATGTTGCCCGGCGACGACCGGCCGAACTACCCGAGACTCCCGAACCGCGTGTTCTGGCCGTTCGTTCTGTTCGGCGCCGCGTGCCTGGTGGTCCCCTTCGTGTGGCCGTCGACGTACATGACCCCGCTCGTCTGGGTGGGCTTCGCGTTCTTTCTCGACCCGATCAACGGGCGCATGGGCGAGCGGTCGATTCTCTCCGAGTTCTTCACCGGGCACTTCCGCTCGATGCCGCTGTTCTTCCTCGCCGGCCTCGTCGCGGGCTTCCTGTGGGAGTTCTGGAACTACTGGGCGCTCGCGAAGTGGGAGTACGATGTCCCCTACCTCGGCCACATCAAGCTCTTCGAGATGCCGGTGCTCGGCTTCCTCGGCTTCATGCCCTTCATCATCGAGAGCTACGCCATCTACCGCTTCGTGCGCCGCGCGATTCCTCTCCGTGACGGGGCGCGCTACCTTGGCTGACCGGCCGCACGTCGACCCCGAACGCCTGGAGAGATTCCACGAGCTCACCCGCTCGCGCGTGATGATCTTCGACTTCGACGGCGTCCTGGTCGACAGCGAGCGCTATCACTTCGAAACCTACAGCGCGGTGTTCAAGAAGTACGGCCACACCATCGACGAGGCCGAGTACTACAAGTACTGGACGTCGCTGGGACTCGGGCCGAAGGGTGAGGTCGAGCGCCACCACCTCGCCATCGATCCGCAGCGCATCCGCGACGAGAAGCGCCCCGTTTTCAGCGAATACTGCCGCAACGGCACCATCCGCTTCTTCCCCGAGGCGCGCGACCTCGTCCTGCGCCTCGTGCACGCGGGCAAGACGCTCAGCATCGCGAGCGGGTCGACGCGCGCCGACATCGAGGCGATATTGAGAAACGAGGATCTCCTGGACGCCTTCGCTGCCATCGCGGGCAGCGACATGGTCACGGCGCCGAAACCGGCGCCGGATATCTTCCTGCACGCCCTGCACATGGTGAACGCCTCCCCCACGGATGCACTCGTGTTCGAAGACGCCGAGAAGGGCGTGGGTTCGGCAAAGGCGGCGGGCATCCCGGTGGTGGTGGTGAGGACGAGGGAGACGCGCGGGATCGACTTCTCGGGCGCGGACCTGGTGATCGAGTCGCACGCCGAGCTGGCGGAGATGGCGCGGCGCGTGTTTCGGATGTGATCGCCTGACCCGACGGGACCGGTCAGCGCCGCCGGGCGACCACGTCGTCGACGGGGACCGGCGCGTCGTCTCCGGCGCGTCGCAGTTGCAACTCGACCGGCCGTCCGTCAGATTCGTTCCGGTACTCGACGGGGCCTGGCCCAAGCCACCTGTCCCCCCACTGGGTGAGCGCAATGATGACCGGTTTCAGCTCCAGCCCTTTTCGGGTGAGCACGTACTCCGCCTGTTCGCCGGTCTGCCGGCGCTCCATGAGGCCCGCCTCCACGAATCCCTCGAGGCGGCGGGCCAGGACATTCGTCGCGATTCCCAAACTCTTCTGGAACTGGTTGAAACGCGTAAAGTTACGGAACATGGCGTCGCGCAGCATCAGCAGGCTCCAGCGCTCTCCCACCAGCTCCAGCGTCTTGGCGGCGGAGCACTTCTCGTTCTCATAGCGGCGCCCAAGCATAGTCCAAGAATAGCCCATTGACTTGCATCAAGCAAGCTAGTACCATACTTGCATGATGCAAGCATACCCATGCGAAGGGCACGTGCGCCCGGGGAGCCAGGACGAACTGCGTCGACGCTCCCCGCTCGAACACACGGAGGACATACCATGACACGGAGCAAGGATTACAGCGTTGCCATCCTGGTGGACAACACGCCGGAAGAGGCCTTCGACGCCATCAACAACGTTCGCGGATGGTGGTCGAAAGAAATCGAGGGCCGGACCGATGAGCCCGGTGAGTTCAAGTACCACTACCAGGACATCCATCGTTGCACCATCAGGATCACCGAACTCGTGCCGGGCAAGAGGGTCGTCTGGCACGTCGTGGACAACTACTTCAACTTCGTCGCGGACAGAAGCGAGTGGAAGGGCACCGATATTGTCTTTGACATAGCGAGAAAGGGCGGGAAAACCGAAGTTCGCTTCACGCACGTCGGTCTCGTCCCCGCGTACGAGTGCTACGAGGTCTGCTCAGACGCCTGGGGCACGTACATCAACGGCAGCCTGCGCAAGCTGATCGCCGGGGCCGGGGGCAAGCCCGACCAGAATGAGCAGATAGCGGACAGACACGGCCTGGAACACGCGTAGTACACGGAGCCGGAAGAGGATGCCGAACCACAACAAAGACAAGGAGTTCATCATGATTCTCAAGAACCGGAACGCAGTGATCTACGGAGGCGGCGGCGCCATCGGCGGCGCGGTGGCGCGGGTGTTCGCACGGGAAGGCGCCAGGGTGTTCATCGCCGGGCGGACCCTCGGCAAGCTCGACCGGATCGCGAGCGAGATCGCGGCGGCGGGAGGCGCGGTCGAGATAGCCCGCGTGGACGCGCTCGACTCGGACGCCGTCAACGCGCACGCTGCGACGGTCGCGGACAGGGCTGGCAGCATCGACATCGCCCTCAACGCCGTCAGCTTCATGCACGATCAAGGCACCACGATTCACGACCTCTCACTGGACGACTTCATGCTCCCCATCGATCGGTTCCTCCGCGCACAGTTCATCACGAGCAAGGCGGTGACACGGTATATGGGCGGAAAGCGTCCCGGCGTGATTCTGACCCTGTCCGAGCCGGGCTCCAAATTGGCTGTGCCCGGTATCCTGGGGCACAGCGCGGCTGCCGCCGGCAAGGAGGCCTTCTCGCGGGTTCTGGCCGCGGAACTGGCACCCAGGAACATCCGCGTTGTCTGCCTCCGTCCTCACGCCATCGTCGACGCTCCGGAAGCGGGTTCGTTCACGAAGGACGTGTTCAAGCGAATGGCCACCGCCGCCGGGCAGCCAGTCACGGGGCTGATCGCTGGCATGGCGCAAGGCACCCTGTTGAAACGACTGCCGACGCTCTCCGATGTGGCAGAGACCGTCGCGTTCCTGGCGTCGGATCGGGCGGCCGCGATGACCGGAACCGTCGCCAACCTGTCGTGCGGCACACTCGTGGATTGAAGACGCGCGGAACTTGAAAGGAGGACTCCACATGAGAATCGGAATCATCGGCGCGGGAAGCATGGGAGGAATTCTCGCGCGGCAGCTCGCTGGGCTCGGCCATCACGTCTCGCTTGCGAACTCGAGGGGACCTGACAGCCTGACCGCGCTGGCGGCCGAGATCGGCGCGCGCGGTCATGGCCCGCGTGGACGCCGGTCTCCGTCTCGTTCTCACCTTGTGAGCAAGTCTACTTCAGCCGCTCCAGGCGGCCCTTGCGCCTGACGATGTTCTGGTAGTCCCACTGGATGTCGCGGGCCTTCGCGAGCCACCGGGCGAGGTCCTTCGTGTTCACCTGAACGGCATCCGTGAAGCGGGCTTCTGCGGCCTTGAACGAGCCTTCCTTCTTGAGATCCTTCTCCTCAAAGGACTGACCGCTCCAGAACAGGAGGCGAACACAGGCTTTCAGCTTGCTGTAACCTACCACCGGATTGCCATCCAGGAGCCACACCGGATGGCCGTGCCATACCTTATTCTCCGCCTCCGGCAAGTTCCGGTTGATCTCCTTCGCCAGAAGGTCGCAGATCTTACGATCGCCCGTTTCCAGCGCCTTGTGGTACTTCTTGGTGTCGGGATGAATCAAGGGGTTCCCCTATTGTATCGCCAGTCGGGTCGGATCGAATTCACTGTCGTATCAGTTTCGGCATCTCGAACGCAACCAGCGACATCGTCTCGCGATGGACCACGAAGAACCGGTCGCGGTCCATGTGGTACCAGTCGCGATCACCGCGCTCCGCCTTCATTTCCACCATGCACTCGAGCCGCCCCCTGGAATCGAACACGTCGAAGAAGGCAAGCGAGTCAGCCGGGAGATTGAGGCGCCCCCGGCTGGATAATACCCAGAGACGACCGGCGTCGTCAGCTGAGAGCCAGGCGATGTCGCGCGCGTTCTCGAGAAGTTCCAGCTTCGCATCACCCATGTTCCCGACCCGCCGGTAGAACTCACGCAGCGAATCCAGTTCCGCCGTGCTCCGTTTCACCGGCTCATACCCGCGCGCGAATCTGTGTTTGATGCCACAGTCATTGCCGTGGACCGTAAAGCCGTAGTCGCGGTCCCGGTTGATGTAAACGCGCCCATCAGGCCCAACGGCCCACATGAGATCGTAGCGCTCGCGGACCACCGGTTTCGCGAAACTGAACTCGAAGCCCAGCGAGTCGCACTGGCCGAGGAATGTGCCGGCCTCATCAAAGCGCATGATGCGCCCGGTGATGCGCATCCCGTCTGAGTCCTGCGTAATGTCGCTCGCGTACGTGACGAACGACGTCCCGCGATGTACCACCCGGCTCAGGCGCTGGAACGGGTGGTCGGGATCTTCGGTGAAACGGAAGTCCTCCACGAACTCCCCGTCTGACGCACGGAAGCAGATGATCCTCGGCGGTTGCTCAAAGATCACGCCCACGTTTC
>DASTOO010000414.1:0-10569 GCA_035762505.1 Candidatus Krumholzibacteriia bacterium | reverse complement strand
AGCTGGCCAAGGCGGTGTCGCCCCGCTTCGCCGCGCGCTGGGTTCAGACCGAGCACGCCATCAACACCATGATCGATGTGCAGATTGCCAGCGAAATGCCGCTGATGAAGTAGGCTCTTCGCTCATCCGACCCCGGAAATTGAAAACGGGCGCGTCGCACGACGCGCCCGTTTTTTTCACCGCGGGACAAGGGACGGGCTACATGCGCATGCGCGCCACGACCTCGCGGCACGCCGCGACCGGGTCCTGCGCCGCGATGATGGGCCGCCCCACCACCAGGTAGTCCGCGCCGTCGCGGATGGCCTGCTCGGGCGTCACCACGCGGGTCTGGTCGTCCTTGCCGGCGTCGGGAAGACGGATCCCGGGCGTCACCACCACGCATTCGTTCCCCAGCGCGCGTTTGATCGCGGGCAGCTCCTGCGCCGACGCCACCACGCCGGTCATGCCCGCGCCGCGCGCGGTGCGCGCGAGCGACACCACGGTGTCGGCGACGCGGCGCTCGCTCCCGAAGGTCGCGTTCCACTCCGCCTCGGTCAGGTGCGTCAGCACCGTCACCGCCACGAGGATCGCGTCGGAACGGTCCGCCTTGTCGGCCGCTTCCCGCGCGGCGCGGAGCATGGTCGGACCGCCGGAGGCGTGCAGCGTCATCATGTCCGCTCCGATCGCGAGCGCGTTCCGCACCGCACCCTGCACGGTGTTGGGTATGTCGTGAAACTTGAGATCGAGAAACAGCTTCGCGCCCGCCTGCTTGACGACCTCGCAGATACGGGGGCCTTCGCGCGTGAACAGCACGGGGCCGACCTTGAACCAGCCCGCGTCATGCGCGAGCGCGTTCACCAGAGCGCGCGCGGCGCCGATGGAATCGACGTCGAGCGCGACGACGAGGCGGTCGGATGCCTTCGGGAACAAGGGAGAGCCTTTCGTTGCGCGTGGTCCGCCGGTTACGGAATCCCGACGGCGATGCCGAACGATATCACATAGAAATCGCGGACGTCGTTCCAGTTGTATCCCACCGCGGTTCCAACCCCGAGGCTGCGGTTCGCGAAGACGTACAGTTCCGCCTGGCCCGACCACGAGCCCTTGAGGTCCTCGAGCTCCCCGATGTTGAACACGTAGCCGGAGGGCCCGGCGGAGATCGAGGCTTGCACGGCACGCAGCGTCCCGCGCACCCCGATCAAGAGGGCGATGTCATGGACGCTGCCCCCCTCCAGGATGAAGTCCTGGTCGATATTCTCCGGAGCGCCCCGGTCCACGGCGGTGAATCGCGCCCCGACCAGAAGGGCCTTGTAGGCGAAATTGGCGCCCGCCAGAAACGCCAGCCCGGAGTGATTCGTGTTGAATCCGGGACCCGCGCCGATATTGAACCAGTACCCGGACTTTCGGTGATGCTCGGTCCACGGCACCGAGGGCGTCGCGACGACCGGCTCCGGCGCGGCGGGTTCCTGCGGCGGCACGAGCGCCGGCGCCGGAATCGGTCCGGCTTCGAACGAGCCGGGAAGCCCCCGCGGAAATCGAGCGTAAACGTGGAGCTCGTCCCAGCCGGCGTCCCGCACACGGATGCTCCCGTCACGGGAGCGGTTGACCGTCGAGCCCGTTCCGACGACGATCCAGGCCGGCGCGGTGAAGACGAGGAGCCATCCGTTGGTAACGGTGGCAAGGGTTCCGCCGATGGTGGCGCCGGCGACGGCGCCCGGATTGGTGCCGAACCAGGAGAGCCTGGCCGTGGCCACCGAGTCGAGGGCGACGGACTGGACGACGTTGGTTTCGGCGATGTACACGCGGCCCCGGTCGATCGCGAGCAGCTCGCCTTCCACGAGGTAGCGCTGCGCGTCCGCGCCGACGAACTCCACCTCGATCCAGCCGCCGCGCGGATCGCGCCGCGCATCCTCCGGCGACGGCAACCAGCCGTCGGGCGCGCTGGGCGCGGAGGCGCACCCCCATGCGCCGGCGGCCGCAATGGCCGCCAGCCCCGCGAGAATGCTACGGCTTCGCATAACGACTGCTCCAGAAGGCTCGTTCCATGTTCGGTTCGACACGCTTGTACTCCGGCGCGAGACGCGTGAGCGCCGCGCGCGGGTCGAAGAACAGCTCCGCGAGGTGTGTCGCACTCTCTTCGCGCATCCATTCCTCGCGGACCCACTCGAGGTAGTACCCGCGGCTCTCGATGAACAGCTCGTATTCACGTCCGTCGTCGGGAAGCGAGTAGAGCAGCGTATATGCGTCGCCGGGGAGCGTCGTGAGCGACCGCGCCGGATCGAGCAGGGCCGCGCGCGCCGCCGGGTCCGACGCACCGTCGCGCGCGACGTCGACCGGCGCGAGGCGCAGCGGTTCCACGCGGCGGGAGAGCGTCGCCAGCGAGACGTCCGCGATGCGCCAGCCGCCCTTCGTCATCTCGAGCTCGACGCGACCGGTCCATTCCGCGGGCGCCGCGAACCTCACCAGGTGACGGTCGATCGCGATCGGGCCGAACTCGTCGATCTCCCCCACCGTGGTCCACTCGCCGGGGCGTTCCTCGACGCGCACTTCGATCCCACCGAGCAGGTTCACCAGCTCCAGGCCGGCGTCGCCCAGCCGCCCGCGCTCGATCTCGGCGATCCAGTGACCCGCCTGCGTTCCCATGTATGCAAACGTCTGGTAGAGCACGTACGTCGAGAGGAGCGACTGCCGGCAGCCGATTACGATGCCGCAATCGCCGGCCGGCGGCGGATTGTCGAAGGTGAAGCGGAGGGTCTCGCGGGCGGCGAGGTAAGAGGAATCGGCGAGGCTCACGCGTTCGACGTGGTCGACGTCCCTGACCAACGGAAGGATGTCGCCTTCGGGACCGGTGGCCGCGACGGGCGGCGAGGCGGAAGCGCACTCCCAGAACGTCCCGTCGAGATCGGCGAAGACGCGGACGCCGCCGCGGTGCGGCGCCGCGAGCACGTTCACGAAGCGGATCACGTGTGTCTCCAGCGCCTCGTTCTTCATCACGATCTCGAGCGAGCCGCCGCTGCGCGACGCCGCGAGCGCGTCGACGTCGGTGTCCTCGAGCGACGGGGCGATGCTCGCCGAGAAGCCCTCCGCGGCGGGGCGATCCGGATCCCACACATAGAACGTCGGGCAGGAACCGAAGCATGTCTTCGGATTGAGCGCGCAAATGATGGCAACGGCCGCCGTCACGCCCACCATGAAGGTGAGGGCGACGCCGGCGCGGGAGGTCACGAGCACGTTGGTCTCGAAGACGGCCACCGAATCGATGGGGACGTGCAATTCCCCCGTCTGCAGTTGCTGGCGGTGAACGTCGTACTGCGTGCCCGTGCCCGACACGCTGGAGGTGCCCGCGATCCACCAGTCCCCCAGCACAAAAAGATCGCCGTTCCTCATGTGGGCCTTGAGGAACGGCGATTCCTTCTGCGCGTCCCGTGCCTCTTGCACGGTCCAATGACGCAATGTTTCCGGCGGCACCTGGCTGCGCTCGACGCTCTTGAGCCCGGTGCACGAACACAGGAGTACCGCGCCGCACGCGGCGGCGATCGATCCCGCCCCGGGAAGATTATGGCGCAGCGCCCGCATGGGCCGCCCCACCGAACCTCACTTTACGCCGTGCATGATCCGCTGGATGAGCGGCGCAATCAGGAACAGGAACACGCCGGCGCCGACCAGGGTCCAGAAGCCGAACGTGTATCCCGACAGCGCCGACGCCGTCGTCATTCCGCCTTCGCCGCTCACGTGGCTCGCGAACATGCCCGCCAGGTTGTTGCCGATGCCGGTCGACAGGAACCAGCCGCCCATCCCGAACCCGACCAGACGCACCGGCGCGAGCTTGGTCACCATGGAGAGGCCGATGGGCGACAGGCACAACTCGCCCACCGTCTGGATCAGATAGACGGTGAACAGCGTCCAGAACGGGATCTTGCCCGCATCGGTCACCATGCTCGAGAGCGCGATCATCAATACCGCGAACGCGAGGCCGTTGAAGATCAGACCCAGACCGAATTTGCGCGGGATGGACGGATTCATGCGCCCCAGCTTGATCCACGTCCACGCGGCGATCGGCGCGAACACGATGATTCCGAGCGCGTTGACGGATTGGAACCACGCGTTGGGAAAGACAAAGCCGCCGGAGCCAAAGAGGTCGCGGTCGACGATCTGGTCGGCCAGGAAGGTGAACGAGCTGCCTGCCTGCTCGAAGAACATCCAGAACAGGATGTTGAAGGCGAAAATGAGGAGCATAGCGATGGAGCGGTCGCGAGCCACCTTGCCGTTGCGGATGCCTTCGATGACGATCATGGCGCACAGCACGATGAACATGGCGGTCAGCACGCCCTGCAGCGTGGCGGCGCCCACCGCGAGCAGGAGATAGATCAGCGGAATCGCCAGCACCGCGCCGCCCGCGACGTACAGCACCTTGCGTTTGCCGCCGTCCCCGACCTCGGGGGGCCGCCCGATGCCCTGCAGCTGCCGGCGCCCGAACCAGAACCAGACCAGGCTGAACAGCATGCCGACGCCCGCGGTGATGAACACGACCTTGTAGGCCGGCATCGCCTCCGTCCCGAAGACACGGTTGGCGAACCAGCCGGTGAGGATCGGCGCGACGAAGGCGCCCGCGTTGATGCCCATGTAGAAGATGGTGAAGCCCGAATCGCGCCGCGGGTCGGCGACGCTGTAGAGCTTCCCGACCATCGTCGAGATGTTGGGTTTGAAGAGGCCGTTGCCCGCGATGATGGTGGCGAGTCCCAGCTTGAAGATCTGCTCGCTGGGCATCGAGACCATGAACAGCCCCGTCGCCATGATCACAGCCCCGAGCAGGATGGAGCGTTGATACCCGAGGACGCGGTCAGCGACGTAGCCCCCGAAGATCGCGGCGGCATAGACCAGCGCCAGGTAGGTGCCGTAGATCAGGTTGGAGGGCGCCTGACCGGACTGATCGCCGCCGTGGAACTGCGCGACCATGTAGAGCACCAGGGCCCAGCGCATTCCGTAGAACGCGAAGCGCTCCCAGAACTCCGACATGAACAGCATCCACAACGGACGCGGATGGCCGAGGACCTGCTTGAACTCAGGGATCGCGCCCGGTTCGGGCGCTGTACCCGCGCTTCTCGCTGCCATTCGAGACGCTCCTTCCGTGGGGAGTTGTTAAGGGAATCGGCGGAGTCTAACCGTTTGCCTGACAACGAGTCAATAGGATGGGTCAGCGGGGGTCACGGTGGCGCTGGCGCGTGCTTTCAGCCAGTGCGGGTTCTGTTCCAGCGCGTCGATGATGCGCTCCGGGAGTCCGGGGTCATTATAGAGGACGGTGCCCACCTGGACCGCGGTGGCGCCGGCGAGGAAGAACTTGCGCACATCTTCTATCGTGGATATGCCGCCGATTCCAACGATGGGAATCGAGACCGCCTTCACGCACTCCCACACCTTCTGCAGCGCAATGGGGAGGATGGCGGGGCCGGAGTAGCCGGCGCTCCCGCGCGCGAACACGGGTTTCCCGGTTGCGAGATCGAAGTCGATCCCGATGACGGTGTTGATGGCGGCGATGGCGTCGGCGCCGCCCTGCTCCGCGGCGCGCGCAACGTCGGCGACACTCGTGATGTTCGGGGTAACCTTGACCCAGAGGGACTTGTGCGGGATGCGGTCCTTGACGATACGCGCAATGCGCTCGACGAGCTGCGGGTTGCGCCCCTGGTCCAAGGCCTCGCCCTTCACGTTGGGGCACGAGAGGTTCAGCTCGAGGCCGGCGTACCCGTCCATCGGGGCGAATGCCTCCGCGAGGCGGATGAACTCCTCCTCGGTCTCCGCAGCGACGCTCACCATGACGCCGACGTCGGGGCGCTGGTTCAACTGCGGCAGCTTTTCCGCGACGTAACGATCGAGGCCCACGTTCTCGAGGCCGATGGAGTTGAGCGCGCCGTACGGCAGCTCGTGGATGCGCGGCGGGAGATTCCCCGGGCGCGGTCGCATGGTGATGGTCTTGGTGACGACGCCGCCCAGGCGCGAGAGGTCAACCAGCGACGAGTACTCTTCGGCGTAGCCGCAGATCCCCGACGCGATGAAAACGGGATTCTTGAAGCGGACGGGTCCGATCGTGACGGCGATGTCGTTCATGGTACCGGCAGCTCCTCCCAGCGCAGGACGGACCCGTCGAACACGGGCCCGTCGTGGCAGACAGTGCGATAGGGGCTGTCGTCGTCGAGTGTGGTCGGGACCACGCAGGCGCGGCACGCGCCGAGGGCGCAGCCCATGCGGTTCTCGAGCGACGCGTGGTGCGGAACACCCAGCCGGTCCGCGAGCGCCTGTGCGGCGCGCATCATCACGGTGGGACCGCACGAGAAGATCGCGTCAGCCGGTTCGCGCAGGAGTTCGCGCTCGGCGAGCTGTACGACGTTTCCGCGGAAGCCGCAGCTTCCGTCGTCGGTGGCGAGTGCCACACCCGCGCCCTCCAGCGGGATGTGGTCGAGGAAGAGGTCCTCTCTCGTGCGCGCGCCGTAGACCAGCCGGTAGCCGCGGCCGAGTGTTGCGGGCGAGCGGAAGCCATAGTAATGGAGCGGCGCGAGTCCCACCCCGCCGCCGATTCCAAGGATGCGTTTCCCCGGCAGAACCGGGTACGGATGACCGAGCGGACCGTAGAAATGCACGCGGTCGCCCGCTTGCGCGCGGCGGAGCGCCTGCGATCCCGGTCCCACTTCGACGATGATGAGGTCGATGAAGTCGGGCGTGCAGTCGTGGACGCTGAACGGCCGTCGCAGGAAGAAGCGTCCCTCGGCCGCATTCGCCGGCACCGCGACGTGGATGAACTGCCCCGCCTCCGGCTCGATGAAGTCCTGCGGCCGGGCGAGCCGGAGCAGAAAGTAACGCCGGCTCAGGAAAACGTTCGCGACGACTTCAGCGACGTGCTCGCGGGCACGCGCGGGCGTGAAGACCGCCATCAACCGCCACCCCCGGTCGAATCGGCGGGCGCGCCGGTCGTGTCCGCCGGGGTGTTCGTCGTATCCGCGGGCACGGGCTGGTCGGCCGGTTTCACCGCGGTGGTGTCGGAGGAAGCGGGCCGGCGGATGCGCGTGGTATCGATGTCCGTCGGGCGACTTTGCGTGGGCGGTTGCGGCGGGCGCGTCGGGGGCGGTTGCGCCGAGGGCTTCTTCTGCACCCACTCCGAGATGGGCGGGGGCGGCGCCGCTCCCTTGTAGAAGCCGTACGCGAGCTGCGCCTGCGCCGATTCGGGGTAGCGCGCCATGAGGATGTCGTACCACTCGCGCGCCTTGGCCGTGTCGCCCAGGACGACGCCATTGATGTAGCCCAGCGCGTAGACCGCGCGGGGCGCGTACTCGCTGTCGGGAAACTCGTTCACGATCTTCTCGTAGCTCGGGATCGCCTTGTCCGTGCTCTCGAACTGGAACAACTGGATCTCCGCCATCGAGAACGTGCGCATCGCGGTGGCCTCGGGGCTGTCGTCGCCGGCGCTCTGCTGCACCCTCAACATGCGCGCGATGTTTCCACTGCGCTTGATCGCGTCCTCGGCGTACTCGGACCCCGAGTACGCCCGCGGCACTTCCTGGTAGTTGTGCTGCGCCGTCTGCAGGCTGTCCATGCCCTCGTAGATCACGCCGAGGCGGTAATACGCTTCCGCGGCATAGACACCCCGCGCGAAGCGCGCTGTAACGTCCTTGTACTCCGCGACGGCGATGTCGGTAGAGTCCAGGGCCGCGTGCGCCCGGGCACGGAGGAGGATCGCCTGCGGCTCCTTTTCCAGCGAGCGCGGCAGCGCCTTCACGCCTTCGAGCGTCGCGACCGCGCCCGCGTGATCGCCTACCTGCTCCTGCACGCGCGCCATGCCGAGCCACACGTCGTAGCGGTACGACTCGGGGATGCGCGAAGCGCTCAAGCGCCGGTACACCGCCAGGCTCTCCTTGTAGAGCTCCTTCCTCGCCAGGATGTCGGCCATTTCCACCTGGGCCTGGAAGCGGTAGTCGGAGCGGTCGTGGTCCTTTTCCAGCATCTGGAGGGTGGCGACGGCCTCGTCGTTCAGGTCCAACTCCATAAGGCTGGTGCACAACAGGTACAGCGCCTCGGGGCGATCGTCGTTCTTGCGGTGGTCGCGCGCGAAGTCACGCAATTCCGGTGCGGCCAGGTCGTACTTTTCCGCCGCGTGCAGGGACTTGCCCTTGAGGAACGCGGCCTCTTCGCGCAGGTTGGTCTTGGGGTACTTCTGTCCCAGCGTGTCGAGCGCGGCGACGGCCTCGTCGTAGCGGCCGAGCGCGTACAGCGCCCGTGCGGAGAGAAGCATGGCGTCGTCGACATGCTTGCTGTCCGGGTAATTCGCGATCATCTTCTTGCACTTCTCGACGACTTCCTCGTACTGACGGGCCTGCGGGTTGGGCGCACCCGGCTGGGGCGGCTCGGTCTGCGTCGCCGCGGCGCGAGCCTCGACCTTCTGCGCTTCCTGGTACTTCTGCTTCGCGTTGTAGAGCGTGTTGAAGTACGCGCACGCGGTGAACCCGGCGAGCGATGCCGCCAGCGCGACCATGACCAACGGTCTTGCCCGTTCCGCCCGCACGCTACACACCCACCCCCGCCGCGGTGACGTTGACCCCGTCTACCAGCGTGTGCTTGACGCGGCCGCTGAGCACGTGGCCGAGGAAGGCGGAGTTCTTGGAGCGCGAGTGGAGGTCCTCGGCACGCACGGTCCATGTTTCCGCCGGATCGAAGAGCACGAGATCCGCGGCCGCGCCGCGCGCGAGCGTTCCGCCCGGTATGCCCAGACAGGCCGCCGCGCGGTGCGTGATGAGCGCCAGAGCCTGCGGTAGCGTCAGGTGACCCGGCTTGACGAGGTGCGTCACGACCAGCGGGAACATCGTCTCCAGCCCCACCGAACCGTTGGGCGCCGCGTTGAACTCCACCTGCTTCTCATTGGCGGCGTGGGGCGCGTGATCGGACGCGATGCAGTCGATGGTCCCGTCCTTGATGGCTTCGATCATCGCCTCGCGATCCTCCGCGCCGCGCAGCGGCGGATTGATCTTTTTGTTCGTGTCGTAGGTCACGAGGTCCTTGTCTTCGAGACAGAGGTAGTGGGGCGCAGTCTCGGCGGTCACCGACAGCCCGTCTTCCTTGGCGCGGCGGATGAGCTCTATCGATCCCTTCGTCGACATGTGCGCGCCGTGGTAGCGCGCCCCCTTCACCGACCTCAGTATGATCAAATCGCGCGCGAGACACACTTCCTCGCTGTGCGCGGGGATGCCCTTCAGGCCCAGCTTGGTGGAGTAGAAGCCCTCGTGCATGACGCCGTCGCCGGAGGCGCACATGTCCTCGCAGTGCTCGACGAAGGGAACCCCGAGCGGCACGGTGTACTCCATGACGCGCCGCGCCATGTCGGCCGTTCCCACCGGCGCGCCGTCGTCGCTCACCGCGACCGCGCCCGCGTCCACGAGCTCGTGGTACTCGGAGAGTATTTCACCATTGCGGCCGATGGTGGCAGCGGCGATCGGGTACACGCGGGCGAGGCCCGCGATCTTCGCCTGCTTGAGGATGAACTCCACGACGCTGCGATCGTCGATGGCGGGGATTGTGTTGGGCATGCAGGCCACCGACGTGAACCCGCCCGCGACTGCGGCGCGCGTTCCCGTCGCGATCGTCTCCTTGTATTCGTGCCCGGGCTCGCGCAGATGGACGTGGATGTCCACGAAGCCGGGTGCGAGGTGCAGGCCGCGCCCGTCGTGGATGGGGAGCGACGCCGCCTTCGCGCGGCCGCGCTCGACGGCCTCGATCCTGCCGTCGACCACGACGACGTGGCCGGGGAACACGGTGCTCCTGGCGGGGTCGACGACGACCACGTTGTCGATGATGAAGGAGCGATGCGTGAGGTTGTCGAGGTTGAGCATCATGCCACCTGTTTCCCTTCCCTGGCCTTGGTGTCGGCCGCCGCCTGCTGGGTTTCCTCGGTTTCGAGCGCGGCCCCGCCGCGCAGCAGATAGAGGACGGCCATGCGCACCGCCACCCCGTTGGTCACCTGGTCCAGGATCACCGAGCGCTCGCCGTCGGCGACGTCGTGCGCGATTTCGATGCCGCGGTTCATCGGTCCGGGGTGCATGACGATGCAGTCCTTCTTGGCACGGGCCAGAACGTCCTTGTTGAGGCCCCACACACGCGCGTACTCGTCGACGCTGGGGAACATCCCTCGCTTCTGCCGCTCGAGCTGGATGCGGAGCACGTTGATCGCGTCCGCGTCCTCCACCGCCGTCCTCAGGCGGTTCTCCACGCGCACGCCGAGGCGCTCCACGTCCGGCGGCATCAGCGTCGGGGGGCCGCACACCACCACTTCCGCCCCCATGGTGACGAGGCCGTGGATGTTGGAGCGCGCCACCCGACTGTGGGTCACGTCGCCCACGATCACGACCTTCCTGCCCGCGAAGCTCCCCCAGCGCTCGCGCAGCGTGAACATGTCGAGCAGGCCCTGGGTGGGATGCTCGTGCGCGCCGTCGCCGGCGTTCACCACCGACGCGTCCAGCAGGCCCGCAAGAAAGTGCGGTGCGCCCGACGCGGAGTGGCGGATCACGATCATGTCCACCTTCATCGCCTGTATGTTCTCCGCCGTGTCGCGCAGCG
>DASTOO010000413.1:0-3119 GCA_035762505.1 Candidatus Krumholzibacteriia bacterium | reverse complement strand
TGTATTACGGCCCGCACGGCGGGCGAGAGGCAGGATGGTCATGGAACTGAAGACAGTTGAGATGCATGGAGTCGCCGTCATCGAGATTCACGGGAAAGTGGTTGGCGACGTCGAGAATTGCCACAAGCTTCACGGCCTCTTTCAGTCGCTCCTGGGCGAGGGAAAGAGGAAGTTTGTGGTGAATCTCCGGGACGTGCCCTGGATGAACAGCCTGGGCATCGGCATGTTCATCGGTGCGTATGCGAGCGTCAAGAAACGGGGCGGAGAGCTGGTGCTCGCGGGCCCGAGCGAGCGTGTCCGGGATGTGCTCGCAGTGACGCAGTTGTTCACGCTCTTCGACGTGTTCGACACGGTGGACAGCGCGGTCAACCAACTGGCGGGAAATGCCCGGCCGCCGGTGGCCGGCCTCGTCCGCGAAGCGCTCCCGCGTGACCGCCCGCCGGCGTGAAGTGACCTGCTACGGGAGGCGCCGGATCGATTGCCCCCGCACCAGCTCCGCCCACGGCACCGTCTTCCCGTCCACCACGATCGACTTGAATCGAACCGGCAGCCCCTCGGCCACCGACATGTCCGCCCCGTTCTGGAGGTGGTAGTGGATGTGCGGCTCGGAGGTGTTGCCGGAGTTGCCGACCAGACCCAGCACGGTGTTCGTGTCCACGGTGTCGCCCACTTTGACGCGGAGCGACCTGGGCCGCAGGTGCGCGAGGAGCGAGAACTCGCCGTTGCCGTGGTCGATCACGACGCCGTTGCCTACGGGTTGTGACGCGTTCGGCGTGCCGATCTCCTGGTCCGGGAGGCTGTCGCACGCCCACACCACCGTTCCCGCGCCCGGTGCCAGGACCTCTTCACCGTAGCAGTAATAGTCGGTGAGCTGCGTTCCGTCCCCCCGGTGCGTGGCCTCGTCTTCCAGCATCACCAGATCAAGTGCGAAGCGCTGGTTCTTCGACGCGGCGTGGTAGTTGTCCTCGATGAAGCGCCCGCCCCACACCACGTACCACTCGCCGCGGACGGGGAGATCAAGCTCGGTCTTCGTCTGATAGTCGAGCTTCGTGCTCGGGTACTCCTGCGGCGTGTCGGGCTGAATGGCGAGACCGGCGACGCGGCCCTCGGGCGCGAAGGCGATCTGAGAACGAGCGGGTCCGCGGCCTTCGCGAACTTGCAGCGCGCGCGGTACACCCACATGGTGCGCTCCCGGTCCACTCGCTCCTCGACCACGTTCTCGAGCGCGCCGATCTCGGCGCGGATCCCGAGGAGCATGGCGTCGAAGCGGATCGAGTCGCCCATCGCGGCACGCATGGCCTCGTCGAAGGCCGTCCAGATCGGGCCCGACTCCGCGCGCGCGACGTGCGGCGTCAGGGCGCGGGCCTGCGCGAGGGCGGTGGCGGAGTCGATAGGGGCGTCGGAGGCGTGTGATGCCCGGATTCCCGCCGTGGGTATCATGCCGAAAAGGACCACCGTCATGACGAGCAGCGCACGTGATCGCATGTCGCGAATCATAGCACGACCCTCCGGCGGCGGGGCGAGCGTCTGCGACGTTCGGCCCTCCACGGCGTCGGGTGCGGCCGTGGTCGCGCGTTTCGTCAGGGACGGGCCACGGCCGGTCCCTCCCGGGGTCCGGAACGACCCATCAGCCGCTCGCACTCCAGGCGATTGTGATACGCGCACAGGACCGGCGCATCACCGCTCAGAGTGCAATGCGGCAGAGTGCAACGCGCACGCATGGTCATCACCCCTCGCCCCGGTCCGGGCGCATGCGCACGAACACCGGCTCGCGCAGCGTGCCGTTGGGCGTGATCGTGCCGTACGCCACTTCGCACCACAGCACCGGTTCGAGCCACGTGGTCTCCTTGTCGTCGAGCGGCTTTTCTTTTATAGGCCTTCGGCCTCCGGGTACTTTCTTGAGTTCTTTCAGCACGGACTCGAGCAGGCGATCATCGAATCCCGTCCCCACTTTGCCCAGGTAGCGCCAGCCGCCGTCGATCGGCTCGGCAATATGCAGCGCCCCGAACGTCCCCGCGCGGTCACCTTTGCCCGCCGTGTAGCCGATGATCACGCAGTCCAGCGTGTTGCGCGTCTTGATCTTGAGCCAGGCGTCGTTGCGCCGCCCCGGCGTGTAAAGACTCTCCGCCTTCTTCGCCATGATGCCTTCGAGCCCCATCGCACCCGCGGCTTTGAACAGCGCCGCGCCGTCTTCCACCGTCTGGCTCACCCGGTACGACGAGCCGCTCTTGATGGCATCCGCCATCCATTCGCGGCGGCGCTCGATGGGCTCGTTCACCAGCGGACGGCCGTCGAGGTACAGACAATCGAACACGTAGCACACCGCCGGGTGCTTCCGGCGCGCGCGCTCGGCGGCGTCGTTCTTCTGGCGCATGCGATTGATGACATCGCGAAAGACCGGCTTCCCATCGGAATCCAGGCACACGATCTCGCAGTCGAACAGCCCGCACGTCGCACGGAACGAGGCCGCGGCGTCGGCCAGTTCGGGAAACGCGGTCGTAATGTCATTCTGGTTGCGGGAACGGATGCGCACCACACCCTCGTCCAGGGCCACCATGGCGCGGATGCCGTCCCATTTGACCTCGTAGATCCAGTCGCCGCACGCGGGGACCTCCTTCGAGAGTTCCGCCAGCATCGGCTCGATCGGCTCGGTGAGCCAGTCGGTCTGCGGCGTGTCGACGCGCTCCAGGATGTTCTCCCGGTTGCGCGTCGGGATGATGCGGTACTCGCCGGTGAGCCCGCGGCTCGAGAGACGCACGTAGCGCGAGTCCTTCTTCTCCTTGGTGATCTCGTAACGGCCCGACGCGTACACCCACATGTCGCCGCCGCCGTATTCGCCCTTCGGAATGGCGCCCTCGAACGTCAGGTACTCCACCGGATGATCCTCGGTCTGGATGGCGAGCCGCTTGATCCCGGGGCGGGGTGGAAGGCCCTTGGGCACGGCGTAGGAGAGCAGCACACCGTTCATCTCCAGGCGCAGGTCATAATGAAGCCGCGAGGCATGGTGCCGGTGCACGACGAAGCGGCTCGTGCCCTCGTCCGCGTCGTGCGGCGCGGGCTCGGGGGTCTTCGCGAACGAGCGCTTCTTCGCGTACGTCTCGAGCTGCTCGGGCGTCTTG
>DASTOO010000412.1:0-16566 GCA_035762505.1 Candidatus Krumholzibacteriia bacterium | reverse complement strand
GATTCTCGCGCGGGCCGGCTACGGCTGCGAGCTGTTGCCCGGGTACGGGCTGCGCCGCGCCTCGATGACGCGCCGGCTGATGATTCCCGCGGTGCTCGCCGCGGGTGTCGCGCGCGGCTTCTCGATACTCAATTCGTTCCGTGCCGACGTGGTGCTGGGCACGGGCGGCTACGCCAGCGCCGCGGTCGTCATCGCCGCGATCCTGCGCCGCACGCCGCGCGTGTTGCAGGAGCAGAACAGCGTCGCGGGCCTCGTCAACCGCAGGCTTGCGCGCTTCGCGGACCTGGTGCTCCTTGCGTTCGCGGAGTCGGCCGCTTCGCTCCCACGCGGGGCGCGAACCCTGGTGGTGGGCAATCCGATGCGCCGTCTCCCGCACGCCACGCGCGAGTCGGCCGCGGCGCGGTTCTCGCTCACGCCCGCGCGCCGGACCGTGCTGGTGGTGGGCGGCAGCCGGGGCGCTCGCTCGCTCAACATGGCGGGCGCGGACGCGGCCGCGCGCATCGCGGAGGAACTGGACCTGCAGTTCCTGATGCTGGCGGGTGTGGCCGACCGAGCGGAGGTGGAACGGCGCACGGCGAGTGTTTCGGCGCGGGTGTGCGTGCTGGAATATCTCGACGACATGCAGCACGCCTATACGATCGCGGATCTCGCGGTGGCGCGCTCGGGCGCCTCGTCGGTATTCGAGCTCGCTGCGTTCGGGGTCCCCGCCATCCTGGTTCCGTACCCGTACGCGGCGGACGCCCATCAGGCGGGGAACGCAGCTCCGCTGGCGCGGCTCGGCGGCGCGCGCGTGCTCCCCGACGCGGAACTCGACGGCGGGCGCCTCGCGCGCGAGATCGAGGAACTCCTGTCGGCGCCGGACCGTCTGGCGTCCATGGCCCTGGCGATGAAGTCCTGGGCGACGCCGGACGCGGCCGACCGCGCCGCCGACGCCATTCTCGAGGTCTGTAAAAAAAAAGAGCCGTTGAGGCTCGCCGCGTGACGGAGAACGGCTGACATGGTCTTTCTGGGACGCACCAGGCGCGTGCACTTCGTGGGGGTGGGAGGAATCGGCATGAGCGGCATCGCCGAAGTCCTTCTCAATCTCGGCTTCGAAGTGAGCGGCTCCGACCTGAAGGGGTCCGAGCTCACCGCGCGCCTCCAGGAGATGGGCGCGGCCGTGTGGGCGGGCCACGACGGCGCGCACGTGGCGGGCGCGGATGTCGTCGTCTACTCGAGCGCGGTGACGCCCGACAACCCCGAGCTGGTGGAAGCCCGGCGGCAGAACATCCCCACCATTCCGCGCGGCGAGATGCTCGCCGAGCTGATGCGCCTGAAGTATGCAATCACGGTGGCGGGCGCGCACGGCAAGACGTCGACCACGTCGCTCGTCGCGTCGGTGCTGGCGCAGGGCGGCCTCGATCCGACCGTGATCGTCGGCGGCAAGGTGCGCGCGCTTTCCAGCAACGCCCGCCTGGGCGGGAGCCGCTACGTGGTCGCGGAAGCGGACGAGAGCGACGGCCAGTTCGTGAAGCTGCCGTCGTCGGTGGCGGTCATCACGAACATCGACCTCGAGCACCTGGACTTCTACCCGGGGCTGGCCGCCATCGAAGACGCGTTCGTCGCATACGCCAACCGGGTGCCGTTCTACGGCGCGGTGGTGCTGTGCGCGGACGACACGCGCGTCATGGACGTGGCGCCGCGCATCCGGCGGCGCAAGGTCACCTACTCGCTCGGCGGCGACGCCGACCTGGCGGGACGGATCGTCGAGCGCGGGCCGGGCTGGACCCGGTTTGCCGTGCGCAGCGGCCGCTCCGACCTCGGCGACGTGCGCCTGCCCATTCCCGGTGATCACTACGCGCGCAACGCGCTGGCCGCGGTCGCGGTGGGTCTCTGGCTCGACGTTCCCTTCGAACACGTGCGGGCGGGGCTCGAGTCGTGGCAGGGCGTGGGGCGCCGTTTCGAAATGAAGGGCGAGACGGCCGGCGTCATCGTGGTGGACGACTACGGCCACCACCCCACGGAGATCGCGGCGACGATCCAGGCCGCCATCTCCAGCTACCGCCGGCGCACCTTCGTGCTGTTCCAGCCCCACCGTTACACGCGCACACGCGACGTGGCGGCGGAGTTCGCCGGGTGCTTCGACGGCGCGCACAAGGTGTTCGTCAGCGACATCTATCCCGCCGGCGAGGAGCCGATTGCGGGCGTGGGTGCGCACACCATCATCGATCGTGTGCGCGAACACGGCGGTGTCGACATCGAGCACACCCCGTCGTTCCGGGAAATGGTGGATCGCGTGGCCGCCGAGGCCCGCGACGGCGACCTCGTCATCACCATGGGCGCCGGCGACATCACCCGGGTTGGCGAGATGGTGCTGGCCGCGCTCGTCGCCGGCCCGGGAAGGAAAGGATGAACGGTGGGCCCTGCTATCGACTGGACGGCCGTCGCTCGGGACCTCGGGTCCTTTCTGGGGCCGCGTGCGCGCGCGGCCGAGCCGATGTCGAAGCACACGACGATCGGCGTGGGCGGACCGGCGCGCGTGCTGGCGATGCCGGCGACGTCCGCGGAAGTGGCGCGCGTGGTGCGCTACGCCCTGGCGCGCGGCGTTCCCTATATCTCGGTGGGGAAGGGGTCCAATCTGATCGTGCGCGACTCGGGCTACGAGGGCGTCGTGATCCAGCTCGCGGAACATCTCACGAAGGTGCACCTGAACCAGCGCAGCGTGTGTGCGGAGGGCGGGGTCTCGTTCGCGGCGCTGGCGCGCCGCATGACGAAGCTGGGGCGCACGGGGCTGGAATTCGCGATCGGAATCCCGGGCTCGGTGGGCGGTGCGGTGCACATGAACGCGGGCGCGTTCGGCGGAGAGGTGAAGGACGTACTGGAGCGCATCCGCGTCGTGGACGGCGCGGGGAAGTTCCGGTCGCTGCGGGCGGCGGACCTCCGGTTCTCGTACCGGCACACGGCGCTGCCGCCGCGGGCCATCGTGGTCGACGCGACCTTCTCGTGCCCGCCGGGCGCGATTCGCACCGACGTGTACGAGCGCTCGGTGGGGCGCAAGACGACGCAGCCGATCTGGGAGCGGAGCTTCGGCAGCACGTTCGTGAATCCGCCGGGGCGTTTCGCGGCGGAGTTGATCGAGGGGTGTGGACTGAAGGGCCGGCGGCAGGGCGGGGCGATGTTCTCGGACCTGCACGCCAACTTCATCGTCAATGTTGACGGCCGCGCCACCGCGGCCGACGTGGAAGCGCTGATCGCGCTCGCGCAGGAAGCCGTCCGGAGCAGGTACGGCGTGGAACTGAAAACGGAGGTGATCGTCATTGGCAATCGTTGATACGGCACGTGAGCGCAAGACTGCGATTCGCGCGAGGGCGGGGCGCGTCATTGCGGTGTTCATCGTCGGGGTGCTGATCGTATCGTCGCTGTACCTTTACAACTACGCGACGACCTCGGAGCGGTTCGCGATCGAGCGCGTGGAGCTCGCCGGGCTCTCCCGCGTGGCGGAGGGTGAGGTGCAGCGCCTCGTGGCGGACCTCGAGGGCACCAACATTCTGCTGGCTCCGCTCGACGCGTGCGAAGCGCGTCTGGAAGCCCACCCGCGCATCGCGAGCGTGACCGTGCGGCGCGTGCTTCCCGACCATGTCACGTGCACGATCACCGAGCGCGAGCCGGTGGCGCTGGTATTCACCGACCGCTTCTACGAGGTCGACGCGGCCGGCATGGTCATGCCGGGCGACGCCTACACCGCGCTGCTCGACCTGCCCACCATCACGGGGGTGCCGGCCGCCGACGTGCGGGCCGGGGAGCTGTGCCGGAACGAAATGGTGACGGGGGCGCTCGAGGCGCTGACCGTGTGCCGGTCGTGGGGCGGCGAATTCGCCGACGAGATCGCCGAGCTGCGGGCCACCAACTCGGGTCTCTCGATCCGCTCCCTGCGCGAGGACTGCGTCCTGCTGGTAGGCGACGCCGATTTCGAGAAGCGGTTGCGGAAGTTCTTTCTGCTGCGCGAGGAGCTGGCGCGCCGGGAGGCGCCGGGCCGTCTCATCGACCTGCGCTTCGACAACCAGGTCGTACTGCGCAGCGGAATCTAACCGAACACGGTGTGAAGGAGGGAAGGGCATGATCATGAAGAGCCCCCGAAAGTTTATCGGCGCGGTCGACATGGGCACCACCAAGGTGGCCGCCCTGGTGGCTGAGGAGACCGCGGACGGATTGCGTGTCATCGGTATCGGGCTGGCGCCGTCGGAAGGCCTGCGCCAGGGAGTGGTGGTCGATATCGACCGCTCGCGCGAGTGCGTACGGCGCGCGGTCAGGGAGGCGGAGAAGATGGCTGGCGCGGCGCCGCGGCGCTACAACGTGGGAGCGGCCGGCGAGCACATCCGCAGCATGAACAGCCGCGGCGTGGTTGCGGTGGCGGGGACGGAGTCGGAGATCAGCCACGACGACGTGGCGCGCGCGCTCGATGTAGCACGAAAGTTTTCCTTGCCACCGGATCGGGAGATCATTCATACCCTGCCGCAGGAGTTTATCGTTGACAGGCAGCGGGGAATTCGACAGCCTGCCGGCATGTACGGCGCGCGTCTCGAAGCGCGCGTGCATGTAGTGACCGCGTCGCGCCCCGCGCTGGACAATCTGGCGAAGGCGCTCATGCTCGCCGGCGTGGAGCTGGGTGAGATCGTTCTGGAACCCCTGGCGTCCGCCACCGCGGTGCTCTCCGCGGACGAGCGGGTGGCGGGGGCGATGGTGCTCGACATCGGCGGCGGCACCACGGACGTGCTGCTGGTGGCGGACGGGAGCGTGATCGCGAGCGGCGTCATCGGGCTCGGCGGTCACAACGTGACGGCGGATATCGCCTACGGCCTGCGGACGTCGCCCCGCGAGGCGGAACGCCTGAAGGTGGAGCACGGTTGCGCGGTCTCGACGCTGGTGCCCGGGAGCGCCGCCGTCGACGTGTCCATGGTGGCGGGCCGCGGGCCGCGGCGTGTGGCGCGCCAGGTGCTGAGCGGCATCATCGAGCCGCGCCTCACCGAGCTGTTCGGGCTGATCGAGCAGCAGATCAGCGGCAACGGGTTGAAACGTTCCCTCGGGGGTGGTGTCGTTCTGACGGGCGGCGCCGCGATGATGGAGGGGATGCGCGAGCTGGCCGAGCAGGTCTTCGACCTGCCGGCGAGGATCGGGTCACCGACCGGAGTCGGCGGACTCTCGGAGGTCGTGGCCCATCCGCGTTTTTCGACGAGTGTGGGATTGTTGCGAACGCTGGCGCCCGTGGCGGCGTCCGGTGGAGAAGCGCCGGAGCGAGCGGGTCGCTTCGCGCTGGGTTTGCATCAGGTCAAGCGTGCCATCGCCAGTTTCATCTGACGGGCGGGAAGGAGAAGACCATGCGCTTCGAACTGGACGAGGATAAGAAGCTCACGGTGCTGCGAGTCATCGGCGTTGGCGGCGCGGGCGGCAATGCGGTGAACCGGATGGTGTCGGCCGAGTTCAAGGGTGTCGACTTCGTCGCCGTGAACACGGATCTGCAGGTGCTGCGCGAGTCGCACGCCTACGTGAAGATCCAGATCGGCGAGAACCTTACCCGCGGGCTGGGTTCGGGGGGCGACCCCCGCGTCGGCCGCGAGGCGGCCGAGGAGAGCGTCGAGGCCATCCGCGCCGCCGTGGCGGGCGCGGACATGGTGTTCATCACGGCCGGCATGGGCGGCGGCACCGGCACGGGCGCGGCGCCGGTGGTGGCGGCACTGGCGCGCGAAGCCGGTGCGCTCACCGTGGGCATCGTGACACGGCCCTTCTTCTTCGAGGGGACGCCGCGCATCAAGCAGGCCGAGTCGGGCATCACGGCGTTCGCGGAGGCGGTGGACACGCTGATCGTGATCCCCAACGACAAGCTGCTCGAGACCTCCGACGAGGAGACGACCATGCTGGACGCGTTCGCGGCCGCCGACGACGTGCTGTGCGGGGCAACGCGCGGCATCTCGTCGCTGATCACGGAGACGGGCGTCGTGAACCTCGACTTCGCCGACGTGCGCAGCGTCATGCGCAACGGCGGCGCGGCGCTGATGGGCTCGGGGGTGGCGTCCGGCGCGGACGCGGCGGAAGAGGCAGCGCTCATGGCCATCCACAGCCCGCTGCTCGACGACGTGTCCATCCAGGGCGCGACCTCGATCCTGGTGAACATCACCGGTCCTCGCTCGCTCGGGATCAAGCAGATCAGCAAGGCCGCGACGGTGATCAACACCGAGGCCGGCGCCGGCGCGCACGTGTTCCTCGGTACAGTCATCGACGAGACCGTGCCGGAGGGCGAGGTGCGCGTGACGGTCATCGCGACCGGCTTCCGCGTGACCGCGCGCTCGGTCGTTGTGGCGCCGGAGCGGCCCGCGCCCGCCGCGGAGGTACTGCGGCCCGAGCCGGCGCCGTGGACGGAACCCGCGCGGCAGCCCGGGCCGGTGGCGCCGCCGGTGCGCGTCGAGCAGCCGACCCGGTTGGAGGCCGTTCCGGTCATGAGCCGCATGCCGGAGATGGAGCCGGAGGTGGACGAGGAGCCGGTGATCAGCTTCCCGGACATCCTCGCGAGCGGCAACGCGATGATCGAGTTCGCGGACGAGTCGGAAGAGTCGGACGAGCCGGTGATCATGGACAACGGATCGATCCGGTCGTTCAATCCGGAAGTGTTCCGCGTGCCGACGTTCGTGCGCAAGCAGATGGACTGATCGACAGGAGGCCTGGTGTCGTTCTGGACCCGGTTGTTGCGGGGCTCGGCCGGTGACCTGTACCATCGCGGCATTCAGCTTTACAACGAGGGCAACTACGACGGGGCCGTGCAGGTGCTGGAGGAAGTCGTCGGGGACGGCTTCCGCCGCGCGAATCCGTATGCCAAGCTCGGCGCCTTTTACGCCGCCGAGGCCCACGCCCGTCTCGGCACGGCGCATCTCCATCGCGGCGAAACCGCCCGCGCCCGGGAACACTTCAGCGCGGCTCTGGTAGAGAATCCGCACTATCCCGACCTTCACTACTACCTCGGTCTGGTGGAGCACCAGGACGGCCGCTTCGAGGCCGCCATCGAGCATCTCAACCAGGCGGTCGAGCTGAATCCCCAGTACGCCGAGGCGACCTGCCTCCTCGGGATCGCGCTGCACGACGCGGGCTTCTTCGAGCGGTCCACCGATGCCTTCCGGCGCGCCCTGGAGTTGGTGCGCAGCGCGCCGAATCCGGTGAGCCGGATCTTCGTGCAGAAGCTGGAAGCGCGCGCCTTCGACCTCCCCGTGCTGCAGGAGCTGCGCGAACTGATCTCCGACCCCGAGGGCTACGCTCAGTGCCTGCGCCAGGCGACCAACGCGTTCAATCGCGGCGAATATCGGCAGGCAGCCGAGCTCTTTCAAACCGCACTGGAGCGCCACCCGCGCTACGCGGACCTGCAGGTCCGGCTCGGCCTCGCGCGCATGGAGAACGGAGAACCCGACGTCGCGGCGGGTGCCTTCCGGCGCGCGCTGGAGATCAACGCCGGCTACGTGGAGGCGCGCTACTACCTCGGCGTCGCGCTGTTCCGCATGGGTGAGTACGGCGCCAGCATCGAGGAACTCGAGCGGGCGGTGGCGGAGCAAGGGAACTACGCGGATGTGCACTGCCAGCTCGGGCTCTCCCGGCTCTCCCTCGGTGACTTCGAGGGGGCGCGCGAGGCGCTGGCGCGCGCGCTCGAGATCTCTCCCGGGTACGCGAAGGCGCACTACCTGGCGGGGCTCGCCCACTACGCGACCGGTGATACCGCGGTGGCCGCGGCTTCGCTGCGGCGGGCGGTCGAACTGAAGCCTGATCTGACGGCCGCGCGCCTCGACCTCGGCGCGCAGGCGTTGCGCGAGGAGCGGTGGAGCGATGCGGCCGCGGAGTTCGAGGCGGCACTCGCCGCCGCGCCGGGGCACGCGGATGCGATGTGCCTCCTCGGCACCGCGTTTCTGGCGATGGAGCGGGTGAGCGACGCGGTACGCTGCTTCGAGGAAGCGCTGTCGCTCAATCCGGACTACGTCGACGCCCGCAAGAAGCTCGCGCTGTGTCACTACCTCGGCGGCGACGCGGCGGCCGCGGAGTCGCAGATTGAGGCGGCGCTGGTCGCGCAACCCGATTTCGCCGATCTGCACAAGATACGGGGGGACATTCTGCTGAAGAAGGGGGATGTCGCCGGCGCGCGCAGCGCCTACGCGGGGGCCGCGGCGATCAATCCCGATTACTCCGATGCCGTGCTCGGGCTGGTCGTAACGTTGCGGCGTGATGGGAAGGGTCGGGAGGCCGATGCGGCGTTGCGGCGGTTCATGGCGCGCCATCCTCAGGATCTGATGGCGCGCACGCTCCTCACGGTGGACAAGATCCCGATTCCGGACGTGTAAAAAAAGAAAGGGTTCCCGGGGGCACGGCGCCGAAACTTCGTGGAACGGGATACAGGAAGAGGAAACTTGTCCCCGAACTAACCGGCCGTCAATGCTCCGAGAATCCTTTCGTCCGGTAGTCTATTCACGTTGCTCGCGGGCGTCAACCGGGAGCGGGGATATTTACCGAGGGTACCTGTAAGCGGGTTCACGTGTCGTCTATTTGACGGAGCGCCAACCTGCTTCCCTGTCAGGTCGATAGGGGCCCATGTCTCCAGTGCTCTCTGAAGTCTCCGGCCGCAAACAAAAACGGCGCCCCGGTTCACGGGTCGCCGTCCCATTGCGGGAAATGCTGCGCCGGGCAATCCCTAGACGACCTTCTTGATCTTGCCGGTCCGTATGCACGCGGTGCACACGTACGCGTATTTCACCCGGCCGGCGTTGTCGATCTTTATCTTCTGCAGATTCGGCAGCCAGCGGCGCTTGGTCAGATTGTGCGCGTGGCTGATCTTGTGGCCCACGGTGGGACCTTTGGCGCAAATGGCGCATCGACGGCTCATTCCATGTACCTCCGTTATAGACCCTGGAACCAAGGTTGGACTACCATACCAGAGCGAATCGCGTAAGGCAAGGAGTTGTCCATGGTTCACGAGCGAGAGCGCCCCGCGTCGGGCCGGAGACCCCGGTCCCTGGAGGACGCGTGTCAGTTCGTGAAGGGCGTCGGCCCGTCGCGCGCCGAGAGCTTCCGCCGCCTCGGCATCGAGAACGTCAATGACCTCCTAACCCATTTTCCCAGAACCTATTATGACCGCCGTCGGCTGGCCGCCGTCGCACGCCTCCAGCCGGGGGTCGAGGAGACCTTCGTCGCCCGGGTACTGACCGTGACGCAGCGGGGTCCGTTCCGCCGTCGTTCCATTCTCACCGCCGCCGTGGGTGACGACACCGGCATCGTCCAGGTCGTCTGGTTCAACCAGCCCTTCCTCGCCCGTCACCTCAAGCCCGGGCGCGAGCTGGTGGTGAGCGGACGGCTCACGTTCTACCGGGGCCAGCGCCAGATCGTGAATCCGGAGTTCGAGCTGCTCGGCGACGAGGCCGACGGGACGTCGGGCGACGGCCCGCAGGGGAAGATCGTCCCGGTCTACCGACTCACCAGCGGCGTTACCCAGCGCTATCTTCGTTCCGTGATCCGTTCGGTGCTCGACGGGTACGCGGGCAGCGTGCAGGAGACGCTGCCGCGCGCGCTGGTCGACGAGCTGCGCCTGCCGTCGCGCGTCGATGCGCTGCGCGCCATGCACTTTCCGGAAGACGAGGAAGCGCAGGCGCATGCGCTGGAGCGCATGAAGCTCGAGGAGCTCTTCTACATGCAGCTCATCCTCTCGCTGCAGCGCGCGCGCCGGCTGGAGCACGCCACGCGGCCGCGCCTTGCGACGTCGTTCGGTCTCGAACGGCGCTTCTTCGACGGCCAGCGCTTCACGCTCACGCGGGCGCAGGAGCGCGTGCTGGACGAGATCCACGGCGACCTCTCGACGCCGCGCGGGATGAACCGGCTGCTCCAGGGCGACGTCGGCTCGGGCAAGACCATCGTGGCCGGCGCCGCGATGCTCGCCGCCGTGGAGGCGGGCTGCCAGTCCGCCATGATGGTCCCGACGGAGATCCTCGCGATCCAGCATTTCCGCACCCTGGTGCCGCACATGGAGCGGCTCGGCGTGCGCATGTCGCTCCTGGTCGGCTCGCTGAAAGCGCCCGACAAGAAGCGCGTGCGCGAGGGTCTCAAGGACGGAACCATCCAGATGGTCGTCGGAACGCATGCGCTCATCCAGGCGGACGTGTCTTTCAAGAAGCTGGCGCTGGTCGTGATCGACGAGCAGCACCGCTTCGGCGTCCGCCAGCGGGCCGCGCTGGTCGCGGACGATCCGCACATCCTCGTGATGACGGCCACCCCGATTCCGCGCACGCTCGCGCTCACCGCCTATGCGGACCTCGATCTTTCGGTGATCGACGAGATGCCGCCGGGTCGCGCGCCCGTGAAGACCCGGGTCGTGCCGCCGGAGAAGCGCGAGTCGATGTACGCCTACATCCGCGAACGCCAGGCGGCGGGGGAGCAGGCGTACCTGCTGTACCCGGTCATTGAAGAGACGGAGAAGCAGGACATGGAGGCGGCGGAAAGCGCGTTTGCCGATCTGTCGGCCGGGCCGCTGAAGGGCGTCCCGATGGCGATCCTGCACGGCCGCATGTCGATGTCCGAGAAGGACGAGGTGATGAACGCCTTCCACGCCGGTGTCGTGCGGGTCCTGGTGGCGACCACGGTGGTGGAAGTCGGCGTACACGTGCCGCAGGCCACCATCATGGCGGTGCACCACGCGGAGCGCTTCGGGCTCTCGCAGCTCCACCAGCTGCGCGGCCGCGTGGGACGCGGCGGGCGCGAGGGCTTCTGCTTCCTGCTGGTCGGGGACGGCGCCTCGCCCGAGGCGATGGACCGGCTGGGCGTGCTGGTGCGCGAGGCGGACGGTTTCCGGATCGCCGAAGAGGACCTGCGCATCCGCGGCCCGGGCGAGTTCCTCGGCACGCGCCAGCACGGCGTTCCCGGCTTCCGGGTCGCGAATCCACTGCGCGATCGCGCGCTGGTCGAGCGCGCGAGTGTGGCCGTGAAGTCCCTGCTCGAGACCGACGCGCGGCTCTCCGGGCCGGACGGCCGCCTGTGCCGGGATCACTTGCGCGCGGTCCTCTCCGAGGATGTCGCGGCGGGGGCGTTTGCGGTATCCTGACGGCCGGACCCAACTGGAATTCGGTGTCGATTCTCCGGTGGAGACCCGTCCGGGGGATCACTACATTGCTCCGCGAAACCCGAACGCGGAGGAGAGCAACATGAATCAGACCCTGCCTGGCAACCGTGAAATGGAGCGCGCCGTCTTCGCGCGCGACCGGTCCTATGACGGACTCTTCGTGCTCGCCGTGCGGACGACCGGGATATTCTGCCGGCCGTCGTGCCCGGCGCGCAAGCCCCGGCCCGAGAACATCGAGTTCTTCGCCACGAGCCGCGACGCGATCTTCGCCGGATACCGGGCCTGCCGGCGCTGCCGGCCGATGGACGTGGCGGGCGAGACGCCGGCCTGGATCCGCGCGCTCGTCGACCGGGTGGAGGGAGAACCGGGTGTTCGCGTCACCGACCGGGAGATCCGCGCGTCGGGCATCGACCCGGCGCGCGTGCGGCGCTACTTTCTCGACCGGTACGGCATGACGTTCCACGCCTACTGCCGCGGGCGCCGCATGACCGCGGCGCTCTCGGAGATTCGCAACGGGGCTGGCATCGACGATGTCGTCTTCGACCACGGCTACGAGTCGCACAGCGGCTTCCGCGACGCCTTCGTCAAGGCGTTTGGCACCGCGCCGGGCCGGGCCCGGGACCGCGACGCGATCGCGGTGACGCTCGTCGCGACGCCGCTCGGCCCGATGATCGTGGGCGCGACGGCGCGCGCGGTGTGTCTCGCCGAGTTCACCACGCGACCGATGCTCGCGCGCCAGATGAAGATCCTCGCGCGGCGCTTCGGCTGTGCCATCGCGCCGGGCGTCACCGATGTGCTCCGGCGCACGACCCTCGAGTTCGGGGAGTACTTCGCGGGGGCGCGCCGCACGTTCGACGTGCCGGTGGAGGCCCCGGGGACGCCGTTCCAGGAGATGGTCTGGGCCGCGGTGGCGCGCGTTCCCTACGGGGAGACGCGGTCGTACGAAGCGATCGCGCGCGAAACCGGACGCGCGGGCGCGGTGCGCGCGGTGGGGACGGCGAACGGGATGAATCGCGTGGCCATCATCATTCCGTGTCATCGCATCGTGAACAAGAACGGCGCGCTCGGGGGGTACGGTGGGGGGCGCTGGCGCAAGCAGGCGCTGCTCGACCTGGAGAGCGCCCCGCCGCCGAGAAAAGCAAGGGACTCCCGATAAGGTGGAAGCGGAGGGCGTGCAGCAGCCGGGGAAGTAATCCTTCTTGCCGGGCGCGGGCCGTCCGCCTACACTCACGCCGGCCGCGCAGTGATCTGGCCGTACGACTGGAGAAAACAACATGCACATATCGTTTTGGAGACGCCCCCCGGCGCTCATCGGTGCCGTTCTCGGGGTGGCAATGGTTCTGGCTTCGTGCTATCCGGGGGATGAAATCACCGTCAGCGAGGCCGACGTGGTCGTGACGGCGTTCAGCGAGACGTTCGATTTCGCGGGCGCGACGACCTACGCCCTGGCCGATTCCGTCGTTCATCTCGTGCCCGAGGGCGAGGACGACGACATCTCGCGAGCGTACGACGCCGCGATGCTCTCCCGGATCCGCGACAACATGGGCGATCTCGGTTTCGCCGAGGTGGTCGACCCCGCCGCGGCGGACGTGCTCATGGTGACCGCGGTGAGCAGCAGCGAATTCACGAGCTACTACTCGTACTCGCCCTGCTACTACTACTGCTGGTACTACCCGTACCCGCCCGGCTGGGGCTGGTACTACCCGTCCTACATCGGGAGCTATTCCTACACGGTGGGCACGATCTTCATCAACATGATAGAGCGCGTGGACCCCGCCGGCAGCGAGGGACAGATTCCCGTCGCGTGGGTGGCGGCGCTCAACGGCCTTGCCGACAAGACCAGCAACGCCACGCGCATCCAGGCCGGCATTGATCAGGCGTTCGAACAGTCGAAGTACCTCGGGGCGGGTAAGTGATGAACGGTAATTCCATGAAGATTGCAGCGGTTTCGATTCTGGCCGGCTTGGTGACGATGGGCTACGGGAGCGCTCGCGCGCAGGACTGGTACGGCGCGGCGACGTGGCAGATCTCGGTTCCGACCGGCGATACCAGGGATTTCGTGGATGAGACCAGCTTCCGCGGTTTCGGTCTCGACTTCCGCAAGGTCTTGGCGACGAGCACGACGCTTGGCATCGTTACGGGGTGGAACGTCCTCCACGAGCGCCGCACCGGCACCACGGAGATCAACAACGTCAGCGTGACGGGGACTCAGGACCGGACCATCAATTCGTTCCCGATCATGGTGGGTCTGCACCGTTACTTCGGGGAGCGCCGACAACCGCGCCCCTACGTCGGTTTGAACGCGGGCGCGTTCGTCATCATCCGCACGTTCGAAATCGGTGTCTACTCCGCGGAGGAAGACGCGTGGGACTGGGGTATCGCGCCCGAAGCGGGCATCGTGATCCCGACGCAGTCCGGCGCGGGCGTCATCATCAACGCACGGTACAACTGGTCCTTCACGTCGCAGGATCTCTCCGGCGCCGATGAGGATCTGACCTACTGGGGAATCAACGTTGGTTTCGTCTGGGAGCAGTACTGACGTGACCAGCGCCGCCCGCGGCGGGGCGGCAGGACTTTCCGGCGCGCGGGCGGCGATCGCAGGATCGGCCGCCCGCCCGCTTTGGGGCCCGCGTGGAAAACGCATGCTGGCTTGATATTTGCTGCATTCACCCCGGCGCCCCCCGGCCCCGTGCCCCGAACCACGGCCGGCACCGGGAGGGCCGCATCGCGCGGCCCGCGCCCACGGCGCGAACGCCTTTCCGAGCAACCGACGGGGTGATAACGCGATGATCATTCAGTGCCAGAGCTGTGCGGCAAAATACTTCCTGCCTGAGGAAAAAGTCCCGGATCAGCCACTGAAGGTTCGCTGCCCGAAGTGCCGGGGCGTCTTCGTGCTGGAGCCGCGGGTCGCGCCGGTTCCCGCCGGCGTGGGCGCGGGAACCCCGTCGAAGAGACCATCGAAACCCGCCGCCTCGCTCGCGACGCCCGAGCCCGAGTTCGAGATTCCGCTGGCCGAGTCCGCGGCGCCGGCGCCGGCGGCGGCGCCGTCGCGTCCCTCGCGTGGTGGGCGTGGCCCCGAGGACCGCGCAAAGAGATTGGCGAGGGTTCTCGTCTCCGATATCCTGTACTACAACCGTGAACGCCGGGATCAGGCGTTGCAGGACGGGACCCTGATGACCGTGCTCGGCGAGGAAATCAAGAAGTCTTGGGAACTCTACAAGGAAAAGGTCGGACCGGAGACAGCTCAGTCGACGAATTACTTCAAGGAAGCCCTGAACGAGATTTTGGCCGATGGCCACGAAGTATTCTGATTCGCTCTCAGGCGCTCCGTCGACCCTTCGATCGATGAGGGACGAGCGCGCTGTATTCGTCGTAGCGAGCGAGCCTGCCTACCTCGAGCGGGTGTTCTCCCTGTGCGCGGACGCCCCCGCCGCGGCCGCGCGTTTCAGCACCCTCGACGATCTCTTCAACGCGCTCGCCCAGTTCGAGCGCCTTCCCCTCGCCTTCGTGGTGCTCGTTTTCCGCCGGGGGGCCGACCTCGACATCCCCGCGCTGCGGGGCGTGCGGCTCGAGTACCCGCAACTGGTGATGATCGCGGTGCTCGGCGAGTGCGACCAGCAGAGCGCGCTGCGCTTGCAGTCGATCGGCGTCCACGGCATCCTGCTGCCGCCCTTCGAGCGCATCAGCCTCGGCCGGGAGATCGCGACGGCGGTTCCCAATGTTCCCAACTTCAAGCGCCACCCCGACCTGATGCGACGGGCGAGCGTGCGCCTCGATTTCCTGATTCCCAGCGATCTCACCTACGTGCTCGGAATCAACTACCACATTTCGAATCTGCTGAAGGAATTCGGCTATCCGCCGCAGGACACACGGGTGAACATCCCGCTGGCGTGCGACGAGGCGATCACCAACGCGATCGTGCACGGCAACGAGTCCGATCCGGTCCGCAAGGTCAACATCCAGATCTACGTGAGCCCGAACCGCTTCCGGATCCGCGTGCGTGACGAAGGGAAGGGCTTCAAGCTCGAGGAAGTCTCCAATCCCACGCGCGGCGAAGCCTTGCTGCGCGCATCGGGCCGTGGCGTCTACCTGATGAGGAACATCATGGACGTGGTCGAGTTCAAGGAAGGCGGGCGCGTGGTGGAGCTGGAAAAGCGCAACGGCAGCGGCGCCAACGGCAACGGCGGCGCGCACGCCGCCTGACGGTCACTCCTGCCATTTCTCGCGCGCGAGCTTCTCCAGCATGTCGTCGATCGATCCCCAGATGCGCGCGTTCTGATCCGGCTCGAACAACGCCTTGCGCACGCGCCCGTACTGGTCCTTCTTCACGTAACGGATCGACTTCATGGTCTCCATCGGCACCAGGATGTCCTTGCAGGCCTTGACCTCGAGCACCTTGCTGTCCAGGTTGGTGTTCGGGTTGTTGTCGGGATGCATCCCCAGGCCCCAGCCGTGCGCCACCATGCTGCAGATCAGCGCGCGAAACGTGTTCTGTCCCTGGACCGTGTCCAGGTCGATCTGTCCGTCGACCTTCTCGGTCACCCCTTCGATCACGGGGACGAGCTTGTCCAGCACCGCCTGGCTGACTTCGATGTTCAGCAGCCGGGCGAACATCTCCTTCATCATCTTCTCGACAACGCCCGCTGAGGTATTGCGGTTCTTCATGATTTCTCCACCTTGAGCCATTGAGTTCGTTCCAGGATGACACCGAACATTGCAAGAAACAGGCCCAATCCCACCAGGAGGCCGGTCTTGGAAATGAAGGTGTTGATCAGCGTTGCGAGGATGGCGCTGGCGATATAGGCGGCCTTGATCAGGGCTTCCCGCGCCGCGAACACGCGCCCGGTGAACTGGCGCGGGCTGTGGTCCTGCAGGACGGTCTCCGTGACGATGAACACGGGGGAGATGGCGGTGCCGAGGAGACCCGCCCAGATGCACAGGGGGATCAAGGTGTCCGCCCGCCCCAGCCCCGCGATCGCAACACCGCACAACAGGGTGCCCACCGACACGGTCCGTTCGGCGACGACGTGGCCGCGGAAGAGGCCGATGATGGCCGAGCCGAGGATCAGTCCCGCGATGAGGGCGGCGCCGACCTGCGAGAGAAACAGAGCCTTGCCCGCGGGGGAGACTTCCTGGACGCGTGCGATTGCGACGATGCTCAACGCTCCCCCCACGGCGAACAGCCCCGACTGCACGACCAGGCTCACGCGGATCTCGCGGCTCTGGCGCAGGAACTCCACCGCGTCACGGATTGAGCGCGTGAAGAAGCGGACTTCGCTCCGGATCGGATCCTCGGGGATGCGCACCGGCGCGGGGGGCGCGCGATGAGCGAAGACGACCGGCACCATGAACGTGGCCGCGGCGACGTACAGCATGGCGTTCGTGTAGAAGCTCGTCATCCACGAGTGATAATCGAACAGCCAACCGCCGACGAGGAATCCCGCCAGCGTGCCGCC
>DASTOO010000411.1:0-2192 GCA_035762505.1 Candidatus Krumholzibacteriia bacterium | reverse complement strand
GGCCGCGGCCCGGAGGCCCGGATCGAGGTCGTCGAGGGTCGTGGTCGTCACGAACGCCTGGGGGAGCTCGGCGATGCGGCGGACGAGATGGCCACGCCGGAGCGGATCGAGCTCGGAGAAGACGTCGTCGAGCAGCAGGAGCGGCGGGCGGCCATCCCGGGCGGTCAGCAGGTCCAGCTCGGCGAGCTTGAGGGCGAGGATGGCGGTCCGCTGCTGGCCGCGCGAGGCGAAGTCGGCCAGGTCGCGGCCGGCCATCCGGAACGCCACGTCGTCGCGGTGCGGTCCCACGAGTGTTATGCCGCGGCGGGCTTCTTCGGACGCCACCGCGGCGAGCTTCTCGTGGAACGCGCGCGTGAGACCCGCCTCCAGCGTGATGGCATCGCCGGCTTCGTTCAGCAGCATCGATTCATAACGCATCGAGAACGCGAACGGGCTCTCGACGTCGCGGGCGTGGGCCGCCATCTCGATCTCGATGAGCCCGACGAGCTCGCGGCGCCGCGACGTCAGATCGACGCCGCTCGCGACCAGCCGCTCGTTCCACGCCGCCAGCTCCTCGCGGCCGGCGCGCGCCTTGAGCGCCGCGTTGCGCTGTTCCAGGGTGCGCCGGTAGTCGCGCGCGCTGCGCAGATAGGCCGGGTCGGTCATGGTGCCGACCATGTCGAGGAAGCGGCGGCGGTGTTCCGGCTCGCCGGAAACGACGCGCAGATCGCCCGGCCCGAAGAGCACCGCGGGGAAGCGCCCCGCGAGGTCCGAACGCCGCGGCAACACCTGGCCATCGATCTTGATCGTCTTGGTTCCGCGCCGCTCCACCGAGAAGGCGAACGACTCATCGTGTCCGTCGTCGAACGATGCGTGAAGCTCCGCGCGGCAGAAGGGCTCGTCGAAGCGGATCATCTCGGTGTCGTTCGTCGCGCGGAAGGAGCGGCCGTGCCGGAAGAAGTAGACGGCCTCGAGGAGGTTCGTCTTGCCCTGGCCGTTCTCGCCGATGATGAAATTGAGGCCGGACCCGAACTCGATCTCGTCGGGCGCGAGATTGCGGAAACTGGTGGAGAGGAATCGCAGGACGCGCACGGTTGCGGAGGCCCTTCACGCGCGCGGCGACGGTCCCGGCCGGGAGCGCCGCCGCGTCCGCGATGCGGTTTCGTTGCTCGGGACGGGGCTCAATCGCTCAGGCGCAACGGCATCAGCAGGCACTGGTGCTGCATGCCGCTGCCGTCGGACTCCGGAACGACCACACCCGCGTTGTCGGTGCGATCGAGCAGGAACGCCACGTCGTCGCTGTCGACGGTGCGGAGAATGTCGAGCAGGTAGCGCGCGTTGTAGCCGATCTCCATCTTGGCCGCGCCGTATCCGCACGTCACCTCTTCCACCGCCTCGCCCACGTCGGGCGTCTTGACCGACAGGGTGAGACGGTCGTCCTCGAGGACGAGTTTCACCTGGTGGGTGATGGCGCTGGACAGAATCGCCACGCGGCGGCACGCGTCCGTGAGCTCGGTGCGGCTCACGGTGAGCTTCTTGGTGTTCTTCTTCGGAATCACCTGGTTGTAGTCCGGGAACGGACCCTCCAGCAGGCGCGAATAGATCACGCTGTCGCCGAGGTCGAACGTGATGTGGTTGTCTGCGAGCGAGATGTTGACCGCGTCCAGCTCGGAGGCCAGCGAGCGGTAGATGTTGAGCGCCTTGGGCGACACGATGACGTCCTTGTCGTCGCCTGACCCGGCCGCTTCCGGCAGCTCCACCTTGGCAAGGCGGTGGCCGTCGGTGGCGACCATGCTCAGGGCGCCTTTGCGGATCTCCCACAGCACGCCGCACAGCGACGGGCGGGTGAGATCGGTCGACACGGCGTAGCTCGTCTTGTTGATCATCCGGTCCAGCATCGAGGCCGCGATGGAGAACGACACACTGGCCTTCTGCGCCGGAAGCTTGGGAAATTCGTCCGCGCTCTTGCCGAGCATCTTGAAGCGGCTGCGCCGGCACTTGATGGAAATGCGATCGCCTTCCGTCTCGATGATCACCTTGTCTTCGGGAAGCGACCGGGCGATCTCGAAGAACTTCTTACCCGGCACCGCCACACTACCGTGACCGGACGTTTCGCACGCGAGCGTGTTGGTGAGCGAGACATCGAGATCGTTCGCCGTCAGCGTGACCTTGCCGTCACCCTTCGTTTCCATCAGGAACGTCGACAGGATCGG
>DASTOO010000410.1:0-3193 GCA_035762505.1 Candidatus Krumholzibacteriia bacterium | reverse complement strand
CCTCGACAGCGAGCTCGCGGCCGTCGCCAAGCTCGGGTTCGCGATCACGCTCTCGTCCGCCGACTTCGCCGACGCGGTGGCCCGCCACGGGCCGGCGCGCCCGCTCGATGTTCATGTCGAAGTTGACACGGGCATGGGGCGTACCGGTGTCGCCGAAGCGGACGCCTTCGACGAGATCGTGCGCATCGCGCGCTGCGCGGCGGTGAACCTGCGCGGCGTCTACACGCATTTCCCCGTGTCGGACAGCGACCCCGGGTACACGCGCGCGCAGGTGACGCGCTTTCTCGACCTGGTTGCGCGCCTGCGCGCGGCCGGGGTGACGATTCCGCTCGTGCACAGCGCCAACAGCGCCGCGGTGGACGGCATCGAAGAGTCCCGCATGGACATGGTGCGGCCCGGGCTGCTCGCCTACGGGCTCCACCCGGCGGGCGGGAAGCCGGGCATCGACGTCGCCCCCATCATGAGCTGGAAGTCGCGCATCGTTCGCGTGCGGCGGGTGGCGGCGGGCAGGACGATCTCGTACGGGCGCTCGTTCACGACCCGGCGTGATTCGGTCATCGGCGTCGTCCCGGTCGGGTACGGGCACGGGTATCCGCTGCGTCTCTCCGGCCGCGGATCGGTGCTGGTAGCGGGCCGCCGCGTCCCGATCGTCGGGCGCGTGACCATGGACATGACCATGGTCGACCTCACCGACCTTCCCTCCATTCCGGCCGAGGGCGACGACGTCGTCCTGGTGGGGAGACAGGGGGACGAGTCGATCTCGTTTCACGATCTCGCCGGGTGGGCGGACACCATCTGCTACGAGATCATGTGCATGATCTCGAAGCGCGTCCCGCGCACGTACTTCCGTCGCGGCAAGGTGGAGACCTTCAAGACGCTGCTCGGCGTGCTGCCCAATCAGGTCGCCGTGTAGCGCCGCGCGGCAGCGGCCGCGCCTCACCATGATTCCGTTCTCCCGCGTGGTTCTGATCGTTCTCGATGGTGTCGGCGCCGGCGCGGCGCCGGACGCGGCGGAGTACGGCGATACGGGGAGCAACACGCTGGCCAACACGGCGCGCGCCGTGGGCGGGCTGCGGGTGCCGGTTCTCGCGCGCATGGGTCTCGGCCACATCGGCGCCGTGACGGGGGTGGAGCGGGTCGCGCGCCCGATCGCCCACCACGGGCGCCTGTGCCCGGCGTCGGCCGGCAAGGACAGCACCAGCGGGCACTGGGAGCTGATGGGGTGCGTGCTGGAGCGGCCGTTTCCCACCTACCCGGACGGGTTCCCGGCGGACGTCGTGGCGCGGGTCGAGCGCGCGCTCGGGCGGCGCATCCTCGGCAACAAGGTCGCCAGCGGCACCGCGATCCTCGAGGAACTGGGCGCGCGTCACCTGGAGACGGGTGATGCGATCGTGTACACGTCCGCCGACAGCGTGCTCCAGATCGCCGCGCACGAGTCGCGGGTGCCGCCGGCGCAGCTCTACGCGTGGTGCCAATCCGTGCGCGCGCTGCTTGTCCCCCCGCACGCGGTCGGCCGCGTCATCGCGCGCCCGTTCGCGGGCAGCCCGGGCCGCTTTCATCGCACGGCGGGGCGGCGCGACTTCTCGCTTGCGCCTCCGCTGCCCACGGTGCTCGACGCGCTGGCCGGCGCCGGCAAGCGCGTGCTGTCGATCGGCAAGGTGGACGATCTCTTCGCGGGCCGCGGCATCACGCGGGCGATTCACGCGCGCGACAATCGCGAGGGCATGGCGCACGCGCTCGCGGCGGTGCGCGATCGCGGCTTCGACCTGGTCTTCGTGAACCTGGTGGACTTCGACACCATGTGGGGCCACCGCAACGACGCGCGCGCCTTCGCGCTGGGGCTGGAGGAGTTCGACGCGTTCCTCGCGGGGTTCCTGCCCGAACTCCGCGACGGCGATCTGCTCATCATCACCGCGGACCACGGCAACGATCCCACCACGCCGGGCACCGACCACGACCGCGAGTATGTCCCCCTCTTCGTATATCATCGCGGTATGGAGAGGGAGGGGGGCGGGGCTGCGCTGGGCGACCGCGCGTCGTTCGCCGACGTGGGCGCCACCGTGTCGCTGATTCTGACGGGGTCGGCGGGACCGGCGGGGAAGCCGGTGCTGGGGCGGAGCGGCGAGCCCGCGACCTAGCGCTCCTCGAGGATGCGCCGGTCCAGCTCCTCGACGCTCTCCATGTCCTGAACGGGGCGCGCGGACCCCGCGCCGTGGCGGTCGCACGAGCGGCGCGGCTCGGTTCCCTCGACGAACACCTCGCGCCGGATCCTCGGGCAGTGCTCGGTCGCGAGCAGCCCCGTTTTCTCGCAGATGATGCGGTACTGGATGCCCTGCACCTCGGGGAAGTCCGGCGCGCTGCGCTTCGCGTAGTACGTCTTCATCACCGCCGTCCACGTCGGGAGCGACACCGCCGAGCCCGTCATCTTGGCGCCCATGGTCTTCTTCTCGTCGAAGCCGGCCCACACGCCCACCGCGAGGTCGCCGGTGAACCCGATGAACCAGGCGTCGGTGCACAGGTCGGTCGTTCCGGTCTTGCCGCCGGCGGGCTCGTTGAAGCCGAGGACGCGCGCGTTGTGGCCGAACCCCTCGTTCATCACGCTCTCGAGCAGGCTCGTCGTCATGAAGTTCACGGCCGGCTGCACGACCTCTTCGCGATAGATCGAATTCTCCTCGAGCACGCGGCCCTCGCGGTCCACCACGCTCTTCACCAGCAAGGGGTCGCCGCGCATGCCGCCGGCGGCGATGGTCGCGTAGGCGTTGGTCAGCTCGATCAGCGTCACCTCGGATACCCCCAGCGCCAGCGAGTAGACGGCCTCGAGGTCGCTCTTGATGCCGAGGCGGTGCGCCATGTTGATCGCCTCCTCCGGGCCCATCGCCATGAGCAGCCGGATGGCGGCGATGTTGACGGAGAAGTTGAGCGCGCGGCGCAGCGTCACCTCCCCCTCGAACGTCTCCGAGTAGTTCTGCGGCTTCCACACGTCGCCGTTGGGCAGGTCGAGCACGATGGGGGCGTCGAGGAGGATGTCGGCCGGCGTGTACCCGTTCTCGATCGCCGCGGCGAAGATGAACGGCTTGAACGCGGACCCCGGCTGGCGCTTCGCCTGCACGGCGCGGTTGAACTTGCTGTCCTTGAAGCTGCGGCCGCCCACCAGCGCGCGCACCAGCCCCGTCTTCACGTCGATCGCGACCAC
>DASTOO010000409.1:0-5353 GCA_035762505.1 Candidatus Krumholzibacteriia bacterium | reverse complement strand
CGACCGGCGGGATGATGCTCGCCACCGCGGTGCTGACGAACACGACGCGGTTGCCACGCCGGTCGAGCAGCGGCCCCCAGAGCAGATTCGACAGCATGCTCGCCCCCAGCCAGATGGAGAGGAACAGTCCGACACTCGCCTCCGAGAACCCGAGTCGCAGGTACGCGTAGGTGGCGTAGAACGGAAACGCCATCGCGGTGAGCTGATAGAACACCCGCATCAGGAAGTAGGTGCGGTAGTGCGGCATGCGACGGAGCATCGCGGTCCCCTCCGCGAACTGACGGTGCAGCGGCACCGGCCTGTATATGTGCGCGGCGGGCGGCTCGCGGATGAACAGGTACGCCACGACACCGGCCGTCGTGATGACGGCGCCGATGAGGATGAGGGCGCCGTAATCGTACGGAAACGCCTGGTGGGAGAGCCCCAGCACGCGCGCGCCGGACTCGACCGCGTGGTACAGCGCCGTGTCCGCCCACATCGCGCCCGGATCGCCGTTGAGAACCGCGGCGATCAGCAACCCCGCCAGCACGCCCAGCCCGCCGCCGAGCACCCGCCGGCCGGCGAAGAAGGCCCCCCGTTCCTGGATCGGAACGGTCTTGGACGTGATCTCCAGGAATGGTATGCCGGCGACGCCCGCGGCCAGCGCGTTGACGGAGAGGCCGACGATGACGCTCAGCATGAGCAGGCGCGGATGATCCGGGCCGATGAGGTAGACGCTGAGCCCCGCCCCGAAGAAGCCGATGAAGCGGAATGCCGAGGAAGCCGCGTAGATCGGGAGCACCTTGCGGCGCGACTGCGCGATGCTCGCCACGAAGACCTGCGGCAGGAACCATCCGGCGGTGAACGCGGCGCTGATGAAGCCGACCACCACCCCGGATCCGCCCAGGGTCGCGATGAACACGGGCAGAACGGTGAAGGGATCGACGAAGGCGTTGCCGAGGTTGACCAGCATCCCGTTCACGATGCCGAGGGTGCGATTGCGTCTGGATGCGGGCATGTTCTTCGGGGCCACGCTAACGCCGAAGACGCGCGCTGGCAAGCGGAGACCTCGTCGTCTATACTCCCCGCCTGCGCGTGCGCTTCCGCGAGCGGAGCGCGGGGCCCGACAACCGGACAAGAACATGATCAAGGGACTGGGAATCGACTCCATCCAGCTCACGCGCGTCGCGCGTGTGCACGCGGCGTATCCCGAACGTTTCCTCGCGCGCATCCTCACCGACGCCGAACGGGAGTACGTGCTGCGTTACGCGGATCCCGTGCCGCGCGTCGCCGGGCGCTTCGCGGCGAAGGAGGCGTGCATGAAGGCCCTGGGGACCGGCTGGGGGTACGGCGTGCGCTGGAGGGACATCGAGGTGGGCCGCCTCCCCAGCGGCAAGCCCGTCGTCCATCTCCATGGCCGCGCGGACGAGTTGATGCGCGCGCTCGGCGCGACGGTCGCGCACTGCACGATCACGCACACCGACGACCACGCGATGGCGGTCGTCATCCTCGAGTAATCACCGGCGGCGCACCACGCCCAGGCCGGGGCCCTCGGGCAGCACCAGCCTCCCCCCCACCACCCGCACGCCCTCGAAGGGATCAGCGGCGAGGAGCAGGTTGCCGTCCAGGTCCGCCCAGTCGGCGAGCGGGCTCAGGTGGGCCGCCGCGGTGACGCCGAGCGACGTCTCGAGCATGCAGCCGATCATCACGCGCAGACCGTGGGCCCGCGCCACCTCGATCATCCGCAGCGCGGGGGTGATGCCGCCGCACTTCATCAGCTTGATGTTGATGGCGTGTCCCTGGTCGTGGCAGCGCGCCACGTCGTCCGCGTCCACAACGCTCTCGTCGAGCACGATGGGCAGCGGACTCAGGCGCTTCAACTGGCGCAGGCCCTCCTCGTCGGCGCGCGGAAGCGGCTGTTCGCAGAACTCGACGCCGCGCCGGAACAGCTCCCTGGTCTTCTCGATCGCCGTCTCGCTGTCCCAGCCCTCGTTGGCGTCCGCGCGCACGGTCTTCCCGCTGCGCGCGATCACGCGGTCGACGATCTCGAGGTCGCCGGGCAACCCCACCTTCACCTTGAGCACCTTGTAGGGGGCCGCCGCGTCGACCTTGGCGTCGATCACCTCGGGCCGGTCGAAGCCGATCGTGAACGACGTCAGCGGCGCGCGCAGCCGGTCGGCGCCGATCATCTTCCACACCGGCGCGTTCTCCCTGCGGCCGCGGAGGTCCCACAGCGCCATGTCGAGCGCGGCCCGCACCGAGGCGTGCGCGCGCAGTCGTTGGTGCAGGTCTTCACCCGGCTGGTTGAGCCGCTCGTGCGCCTCCGCGGGGTCCACGTCGAGCAGGCGGCCGATCGCGTTCACGGCGGCGCGGACGGTCATCGCGTCCTCGCGGTAGTAGGCCTGCGGCGCGGCCTCCCCGATACCGCTCACCCCCTCCGCCTCCAGCGTCACCACGAAGATGTCGCGCTCTTTCTTGGTCTCGCGCGCGATCTGGAAGGGGTGCACGGTCTCGACTCGTATCGGTTCGATCTCCAGTTTCATGTCTCGTCACCCGCCACTTCCGGTCGCAGCGCATCGAGGATGGCGCCGGCGCCGAACCGGACGACGTCGGTCACGGGCAGGCTGGTCGTCTCCGCCGTCTCCGCGATGGCGCGCCGGGCGTCGTCTTCCCCTAGTCCCGCGGTATTGAGCGCGACCGCCGCGACGCGCGAGCGCTTGTGCGGCCGCATGATCGTCTCGTACCCGGCGATGATCTCGGGGAGCGGCGGTATCGCCGCGTCGAAGCGCTTGTAGTGCGTGCGCCCCGGCACGTGCACGAGCACCATGGCGTCCGGCATCGCCCCGTTGAGGAGGCCGAGCGCCACCGCACCGTACCCGGGATGCATGAGCGCCCCCTGCCCCTCGACGAACACCACGTCATGGCCCGCGCCTTCCAGATTCACCAGCGCCTCCGTCGCCCCTCCGATGAAGTCCGCGATCACGCGGTCCACCGGAACGCCGCGCCCGCGGAGAATCATGCCGGTCTGACCGGTCGCCGCCCAGTTGGAATGCAGGCCCGCGCGCCGCGCGGCGCGGTCGAGCTCGAGCGCCACGGTCATCTTGCCCGCGCCGCAGTCGCTCCCGACGGTGAGCACCACGCGCGCGCCTGTCCGGCAGCCGGCGCCGGTCGACACCAGCGGCACTTCCGACACGCGGCGCACGTCCCAGATGCGCGCGCCTGATCCCTGCGCGAGGGCGCGCAGCCCGGCGTCATCTTCGAGGAAGGCGTGCAGGCCGCTCACCACGTCGACGCCGGCCTCGAGACATTGTGCTACCGCCGCACGGTCGGCGGCGTCCGGCACCCCGCCCGTCGGCGCCACGCCGACGACCGCGACCTCGGGACCGGCCCGCAGCCCCGCGGCGATGTCCGCCACCACCGGCGCCTCGCCGCCGAAGCCGAGGACCTCGCGCACCGTGTGGCCGGCGCGGGACGAATCGAGCACCGCGACCACGTCGCCGGGATGGTACATCGCGATGCAAACCGCGGTCTTCCCGTCGGCCGGCGAGAAGCGCCGCTCGGCGAGGAGCAGGAGCCTGCGCCCGATGACGGGAAACGGCGCGGTTACGACCGGCGCGGCCACGGCTAGTCGAACTCGTCGACGATGACGCCGACCAGCCGCTTGAGAATGTCGTCCAGGGTGATGATGCCGATGCAGGCGCCGGCCGCTCCCCGGATCAGCGCCAGGTGACGCCCCCCCTCCCGCATTTGCAGGAGGACGTCGGACAGGAGCGCGTTTTCAGGCACCGAGTAGGGCGGCCGCAGGTTGGCGCGCAGCGCTTCGCGGTCGTGCGTGGTGACGTACTCGTGCACCGATACCACGCCGACCAGGTTCTCGCGCTCGCCGCGAAACACCGGATAGCGGGAAAACTTTTCGCGCGCAATGACCTCCGCGTAGGTCGACGCCGGCGCGTCCGCGTCGAGCATGACGACCGCGGACAGCGGCGTCATGATGTTCCCCACCGTCACTTCCTTGAGCTCGATCGCCCGGTCGATCAGCGCCGTTGTCTCCGGCGCGATCAGGCCGGCGCTCCGGCTGTCCCCGATATGGAACAGCAGTTCCTCCTGACTGACGTTGAGCAGGCGCGACGAGGACGTGACGGGGAGCGAGCGCGTCAGCATGTTCGTGAGCAGCGAAATGGGGCGCGCGGCGGGATACAGGACGACCGCGAACACGCGAATGAGGTCGACGCTCGCCACCGCCCCCCGCGTCGCGTAGGAGAGAAACAGGCCCTTGGGAATGATCTGGTTGAACAGAAGCCACACCGGCACCAGGGTGACGGTCACGATCGTGGCCGCGGAATCGCCGAAGTGGCGCGCCGCCAGCGCCGTGCACAGCGCCGTGCACCCGACCTCCGCCAGGTTGTAGCCCACGAGTATCGTGCTGAGGAAGCGTTCCGGATTCGCCGAGAGCTCCAGCACGCGCTGGGCCCGGCGGCTTCCCTGTGCGGCCAGGTGGCGGAGGCGGATGCGGTCGGCCGCGAAGAGCGCCGTTTCGCACCCCGAGTTGAAGACCCCGATCACGAAGGCCAGCAACGCCAGCAGGATCAGCGTGGAGTCCGTCATTGCTTCACCACCCGCATCTTGCGAATGCGAGTCCGGCCGGCCGACAGCACCTGGAAGCGCAACCCGTCCGCCACGATGGTCTCCCCCTCGCGCGGAATGCGGCCGATGATGCCGAGGACGTAGCCCGCGACGGTGTCATGGTCCTCGTCGTGCACATTTGTCTCGAAGACCTCGTTGAAATCGTCGATTTCCATCGCGCCGCTGACGACGATCTCCGAGCGGTCGATCAGCTGGTAGAGCTGCGTGCGCGGGTCGCGCACATCCCGGATCTCGCCCACCACCTGCTCCAGGATGTCTTCGATCGTCACGACGCCGGCGAATGATCCGTGCTCGTCGAGGACGAGGGCCACGTGCATCCGGCGCCGCTGCAGTTCCTGGTGCAGATCGACGATGGGAACACTCTCCTGGATGAAGAACGCCTCGTGCAGGCGGCCGCGCAGGTCGGATTCCGTACGCGCCGCCTGCGGGTCGACCAGGTCCTTCACGTGCAGAATGCCCAGGATGTCGTCGGGCGAATCGCCGTAGACGGGGATGCGCGACCTGCCGCTGGACGCGAACAGCGCCAGCAGATCGTCACGCGCCGACGTCACCGGCGCGAGAACGACGTGAATGCTCGGCGTCATCACCTCGCGGACGAACTTCTCCCGGAATTCGAGCACGTGCGATAGAACCTCGTACTCGAAGCGTCCCAGCGCACCCTCGCGGCGTCCGATGCGCACGGCGGTGAGCAGTTCGTCCCACGAGTACGACCGATGGCTGGTGCCGATGC
>DASTOO010000408.1:0-2735 GCA_035762505.1 Candidatus Krumholzibacteriia bacterium | reverse complement strand
CTCACGACCAGCGACGGGCGATAGCGCTCCGCTTCGCACAGCGCGTCCAGCGACGGGACCGCGAAGTCCGGGCTCCCCATGAACACGACTCTGTGGCGCGGGCGGGACACGGGAAACGCCCTAGCCCACCCGGCGATCGGCGATCTTCCGGAGCTTCGGCTTGAGCAACTCCTTCTCGCCTGGCGACAGGTAGTCGATGAAGAGACGGCCGTCGAGATGGTCGATCTCGTGCTGGAGCACGCGCGCGAACATGCCCTCGGCGGCGATGGTGTGCTCGCCACCGTCGACGTCGCGGTAACTTACCTCGATGCGATCGGGACGCGTGACGTCGCCGCGCACACCCGGGATGCTGAGACAGCCCTCCTCGAAGATCCACGTCTCGCGCGAGCGCGACACGACCTCCGGGTTTGCCATGGCAATGGGCGACGCGTCGTCGTCGTCGGGGGACGTCATCTGCAGGGCGACAAGGAGGCGCTTCTCCAGCCCCACCTGGGGTGCGGCCAGCCCGACGCCGCTCTCGCGCTCCATCGTCTCGATCATCGCCTCCGCCTCGGCGCGCAACCCGGGGCCGAACGCCTCCACGTCCGGCATGCGCCGGCGGAGGATCGGGTCCCCGTAGAAACGAAGCGTGAGTTCCATCTGCATCCGGGGCGGCTACTCCGCGTCGTGCGCCGTCACCGCCGTAACCGCGCTCTTGAGCATCTCGACCTTCACGTTGTCGGCGATCTTCAGAACCACGACGTCATTCTTGAGCCCGACCACGGTTCCGTACAGACCGCTCGCGGTGAGCACGCGGTCGCCCTTGGCCAGCGCCGCGATCATCTTCTGCATTTCCTTCTGGCGCTTCTGCTGCGGGCGGATGAGGAGGAAGTAGAAGATCGCGAGCATGCCCACGATGGGGAGCAGCATCGAAATCGGGCTCGGCCCGGCGCCGCTGGGGTCGGCGGGCATCATGGCGAAAATGGGGTGGTTCAGCGAGAGATTCAAGAGGTCCTCCTTTGGTTCTCCAGGTCGGCGCCGGCGGCACCGTCGCCGTTGCGCGTGAAGCGGTCCACGAACGACCGCTTCCAGGATTCGAACGAGCCGTCCACGATCGCCGCGCGCGCGGCGCGCATCGTGTCGGCGTAGAAATGCAGGTTGTGCCGCGTCGCGAGTATCGGCCCCAGCATCTCACCCGCCATGAACAGGTGGCGCAGGTACGCGCGCGAATGATTGCGGCATGTCTCGCACGCGCATTCCGCGTCCAGCGGACCGAGGTCGCGCGCGTGCACGCTGTTGCGCAGCACCACCCGGCCGTCGCGCGTGAACACGGTTCCGTTGCGCGCGTTGCGCGTGGGCAGCACGCAGTCGAACATGTCGACGCCGCGCGCGACGCCCTCCACCAGGTCGAGCGGCGTCCCCATTCCCATGAGGTAGCGGGGCCGCGCCGCGGGCAGGCGCGCGGTCACCGTTTCCGCGATGTCCCACGTCTCCGTCTTGGTTTCGCCCACCGACAGCCCGCCCACCGCGTAGCCCGGGAAGTCGAGGGCGGCGATCTCGTCCGCCGAGCGCGCGCGCAGGTCCGGGTACTCCGCGCCCTGCACGATTCCGAATACGACCTGCTGGTAGCCGCCGCGGTCGAAGCGCGCCCCGTTCACGTCGCGCCCGCGCCGCGCCCACGCGGTGGTGAGCTGCACGCTGCGCTCCGCTTCCTCGCGGCCGCAGGGAATGCCGCCGAAGTAGTCGAAGCTCATCATGATATCCGCGCCGATGCGCGCCTGCGATTCCATCACCGATTCGGGCGTGAACGTGTGCAGCGACCCGTCGATGTGCGACCGGAAGGTCACACCCTCGTCGCTCACGCGCCGCAGGCTCGGCAGGCTGAACACCTGGTAACCCCCGCTGTCGGTGAGGATGGCGCCGTCCCACCCGATGAAACGATGGAGTCCTCCGGCGGCCGCGATCAGGTCGACGCCGGGGCGGAGGTACAGGTGGTACGCGTTGCCGAGGATGATGCGCGCCCCGGTGGAGCGGATGCTCTCCACCGTGGTTCCCTTGACGGTGCCCTGCGTCCCCACCGGCATGAACACCGGCGTCGGGAATTCGCAGTGATCGGTGACCAGGATTCCGGCCCTCGCCCCGTGCGAGGTCGCTTCCAGTTGAAAGGCAAACGGCATGCGGGGCCTAATGTATCACGGCGCAGGCAATTGCGCTATCCCTGAGGGCCGCCGCGCGGTCACTCCTTCTTCTTGAGGCCGTCGAGCAGCCCCTTGATCTGCGTGTTGAGGCCCTCCTTGCTCTCCTGCAGGAGGGCCTGCTGGAGCCGCGCGGATAGCGCATTCGAATCGACCGCGACGCCGGGCTTCGTCACCGCCCCCGAGAGTGTCAGCGGCACCTCGAGCCTGCCGCCGGCGGCGAGCAGGTACTTCGCGGCCGGCACCAGCTCGACCAGGTCGCGCGTGAGCTTCTCGGAGAGCGTCAGCGTCGTCTTCATGCTCATGTCCTTGCCGAGCGAGAACCACCCGTCGCCCGCGAGCGAGAAATCCGACGACGCGAGCTTCAGGTCCGGCACCATGAGCTTCCCGTCCGCGATGGTGACGCTGCCCGCCACGTTCTTGAACAGGGTCGCGTTGCTCTCGAAGAGCCTGGGGTTCTTCGCGGCCATCTTCGCGGTGAGGTCGACCGGCACCATCGGCATCCCCTGGATGGACGTGAATATCTGCTTCACGACGTTGACGTTGAGCAGCGCCCCCTCG
>DASTOO010000407.1:0-6620 GCA_035762505.1 Candidatus Krumholzibacteriia bacterium | reverse complement strand
CGCCCCCCCCAACACGATCCCGCCACCGATGACGACCCCGCTGACGTCGGCGACCCAGTCCGCGATGTCGCGCTGCCGCCCGGGCACCGTGCCCTGGAACATCTCGTCGGCGGAAGCGATCGTGGCGCCGATCGCCACCACCAGCAGCAAGGACACCGCGGGGGCGCGCACCGATCCGCGCGCGAAGGCGAGCGCGAGGAGCGCTCCCAGTACGCCGTACTCCGTGGCGTGCGCCAGCTTGTCTTTCATGTCGAACTCGGGTCCCGGCGCGTGCAGATACGGCCGCGACGAAACGAAGAAGATGAGCGCCACGTAGGCCAGCGCGAGGGCGATCCACACGCCGGTGGAACCCCGCCTCTTCCCTGCCGCCGGCACGCGCCGCGAACCGGTCACCGCTCACCGAAGCGGCGAAAAACACCCATTACGTCGTCCACGCCGCCGGCCCGGCGCAGGTCGCCCCGAAAGTCCGCGTTGCCGAGCAGCCGCGAGATCCTCGCCAGGACGCGGATGTGCTCGCGACGCCGCTCACGGGGACCGAGGATGATGAAGATGAGATCGACCTCGAGACTGTCGAGCGCGCCGAAATCGATTCCGGTCCGGGTCCGGTAGAACCCGGCGACGAGCCGGTCCACCCCGCCGGTGTACGCGTGCGGGATCGCAACTCCGTGCCCCACACCGGTCGTCATGACGCGTTCCCGCGCGATCACGTCGCGCAGCGCGGCGTCGGCGTCCGCGATCAGACCCTTCGCGTCCAGGTCGGAGACGATGGCGGCGAGCACCGCGTCCTTGTCGGAGGCGGGCAGGTCCGTGACAACGGTCTCGGGTACGAACAGATCGGTCAGTCGCATGTTGGGACGGGGCCGCCGGTTTCCTGGGCGCGGATCGAGCGACCAACGATAGGTTGGCCGTCGCCGGGTGTCAAGCGCGGACGACCCGTGCGGTCACGGCTCCACCGGAACCACGCGCACCTCGAAGGTGTCGGCGCTGATCGCGGTGAGGCGCACCCCCGGCGGCAGAATGACCTCGGCGGCGATGCGGTGAAGCGCCGGCGCGCGCCCTGCCACCGTGAGCAGCACCGACACGTCGCCGGAGGAGAGCGTGTCCAGCACGGCGACGGGGCCCTCGAGTGTGAGCGACACCGTGGTCGGATTCACCGCGGCGTCGACGTCGTCCGAATCCAGCAGGACGGTGGGGGGAACGTTGGGCAGCACCCTCTCGCCGAGCGCGCTCACCCGCAGCGTCACCGCGACCCGATCAGGATCGCACACGAGCCCGACCTCCTCGCAGTCCAGGTCGACGTCACGCGTTCCCGACTCGCGTATCCGGCCGAGGTCGACCGGCCCGGTAGACACGTGCTGAACGCGATCCACCCGCGAGGCCGGGCCCCGCACCGTCACCCAGGCCGGGTCGATCACGATGCCGCCCTCGAGCATCACGAGGCTCGCCGGGAGCGCCCCCGTCGTGACGAGCGACACCTGCATGCGGCGACTCGCGAGCAACTCCAGGTCCACGTCGAGCACCGAGGGGGTGACCACCTGGATGCGCGCGGGCTCCAGTCCCCCGATGCCGCGTACATCGTCGCCGGTCAGCGGAACCCGCTGGTGTCCGGGACCGAACCCGGACAGGTCCGCCTCCACGACGAGGCGCTGGAAGCCGAGCATCACCATCTGGCGGCGGGTCGCAGAGACACGCACACTCGCCGCAGCGGGTACGGGTGATGCCAGGGCGAGCGTGTCGGAGATTCCGTTCACCACGAGCGACGCCGGGCGCACGCTGACGACCTCCTCCTGGCCGCTGGCGTTGAACCAGACCAGGATGGCGACAACCAGCGCCAGCAGCTTGGCTCCGGGATTGTGGGTGAAGACACGCGCGACGTTCATGCTTGACGCGCCGGGGCGGAGAAACGGCCTAGCGGCCGGGGTGAACGACGATCTCCTGGCCGACGCGCAGACCATCCGCGCGCTGCAGACCGTTGAGCTCGCGCAGCCGCGCGACCGTCGTCTGGTAGCGTTTCGAGATCTCCCAGAGGGTGTCCCCCCGCTGCACGCGATGCACGACGGCGCGTCCCGACTCGTCGTCGGCGCGCTGCGGCGGATGCGCGCGGTGAAACTCGCGGACCCCGTCCGCGATGGCGCGCGCTATCTTGTCGCGACCGTCGGGTTCGCGTAGGAGCTTCGCGTCCGCCGTGTTGGTGAGGAATCCCGCCTCCACCAGCACCGACGGCATGGAGATGGTGCGAAGCACGGAGAACGACTTCTGCTTCACCGCCCGCGTCGGCAGCAGACGGCGGTCGCGCACTGATTCGAGGATCGACTCCGCGAGTTGTTCGCTGCGGGCGAGGACGGACTGCTGGTTGACGTCGAGCAGGATATGGACGAGGTCGTCGTTCCCCGACTGCTCGAGGCCGAAGTCGTGCGCGGCTTCGCCGGACGCCAGCGCCTTGCTCGCCGCGCGCTCCGCGCCCGCGGGCGCCACGAAGAAGATCTCTGCGCCCCGCGCCGAACTGCTCGGCGCGGAATTGAGGTGGATGCTCACGAAGACGTCCGCGCCGCGCTTCTCCGCCAGCGCGTTGCGGGCGGGGAGGGTCAGATAGCTGTCGTCATCGCGCGTCAGAATCGCCTGCACGCCACCGCCGCCGCGGTTCAGGATCTCCGCGGTGCGCCGCGCGATGTCCAGGGTCAGCTTCTTTTCGACGAGGCCGTAGCGACCGCTGGCGCCCGCGTCGTGCCCCCCGTGCCCGGCGTCGATGGCGACGATCAGAGGACGGGCCTCGCCGGAACGGCGGAGCCCGGGAGCCGGGTCGTACGCGCCGCCCGGGGGCGCCTGGGTGATCACCGGGGCGACGGCCGGGACGGAAGCCTGAACCGTTTCCGGCGAGCCTCGTCCCGAGCGGCCCGGGGTCAGGTCCAGCACGATCCGGAAGGGCCGGCCGGCTTCGGCGGGCAGCGCAAAACCGTTCCACGCGACCGGCTGCGACAGGTCGACGATTATGTCGACTCCGCCGTCCCGGTCGAACGCGTTCACCGACCGCACACCGTGCCGGTCGATCACGAGCGCACCGACATCCGGCTCCCGGATGGCCCCCTCGAGGCGAACGAGGAGGCCGGCCGAGTCCGGCAGGTAGCTCACGCGATAGTCACAAGCCCGGGAAACGTCGACCACGACGCGCGTCTTTGCCATCGAGACCGAGTGGCGCACACCGGTGACGGACAGGCCCGTGGCGCCGGTGACCGGGCCGGCAAAAGCGGCCGCGAGCATCGCCGTCACGACGAAGAACTTCAAACCGCGGTGGCAACCCATTTCGCAAATACAAGATAAGGGAGAAGTCCCCACCCACGTTAGCGAGGGTCGGCCTGCCATGGCAAGAGGAAATCGCGCGGGTCAGTCGGCGAGGACGTAGCGCATCGGGTCGACGCGCTCCCCGTTCTCTTCGATCTCGTAGTGGAGGTGGGAGAACGTGGACCGCCCCGTGGAACCGACGCGTCCGATCACGTCGCCGCGGGTGACCCGCTGCCCCTTCTGGACCAGGCGGCGCTGGAGGTGGGCGAACCGCGTCACGAAGCCGCTCCCGTGGGAGATCTCCACCACGTTGCCGTACGTGCGCCACACCCCCGAGTAGGTGACAACACCGTCCGCCGTGGCGTGCACGGGGGTGCCTAGGCGGGCGGAAAAGTCGGCGCCCCGGTGCATCGTGCGCCGGCCGCTCATCGGGTCCATGCGCCATCCGAACCGGCTGGATACGAAGCCCACGTTGACCGGCCGCAGCGACGGCGTGGTTCGGAGCTTCTCGTTCGCCGTTTCGAGCTCGGCGAGGATGGCCTCGTAGTCTGTCTTTTGCAGGCGGGCCTGACGGAGCAGCTTGTCGATATCGCGCCGCGCGCTGGCGAGCCGCTCCCGGTCGGCCGGGCTTACCGACGTCAGAACCTGCGCCGCACCCACTCCCGTGCCGCCCACGCCCACCTCTGCCACGTCCTCGTCGAGCTCGTCCATGTTGGCGAGGATGCGGGCCTTCTTCTGGAAGTCAAAATTCTGCGCAACCTGCCGGCGCAGAAGACCGACTTCGCCGCCGAGCGCGTTCAGCTCGTTCTTCAAGTCCCGGTTCTGGGCCTCGAGCGACTCGACCAGGTAGGCGTCCTTGAGGCGGCTGGAATAGTGAAGGACGACCCAGCCCGAAATCCCGAGGGAAACCATAACCGTGACCGCGAGGGCCAGGAGCATGTTGCGGCGCACGCGGAGCGTGCGCGGCTCGTGGCTGCCTTCGGGCAGGTACAGAAAGGTTAGAATCCGGTCGCGAATCAACGTGCAGTCTTCTCCCGGTTGGACTCTTGCGGCGGAGCCGGGTGCGCGTGGAGGCTACGCATGGCCCCGGAGTCCCGTCAAGCCGATTCCCCCCCCCGGCGGGGCAAGGTTCGTACCAAATCCGCACATGGGAAGGGCCGGGTCTCCGGGGGCCCGGCCCTGAGTCGATACGCACAACCCCTTCCGCGGTCAATTCTCCATGTAGCCTTGGAGGAACTTCGCGCGGGTCGAATGACGCAGCCGCTGGATCGCCTTCTCCTTGATCTGGCGAATGCGCTCGCGCGTCAGCTTGAGGCGCTTCCCGATGTCCTCGAGGGTCATGGGTTCGTCTCCGCCCAGGCCGAAGTAGAGCGACAGGATCATCCGCTCGCGGTCGGTCAGGGTGCCCAGGGCGCGCTCGAGGTCGTCGCTCAACGCAGATGTGTAGGTATCCTCGTCAGGCGCCGCCTGCGTCTCGTCGGTGAGATAGTCGACGAGCGCCGTGTCGTCTTTGTCGGCCGAGTAAGGGTCGTCCAGAGACACGTGCGTATTCGCGATCACCATCGTGTCCTCGACCTCTTCGGTGGAGATGTTGAGGCGCGCGGCGATCTCTTCAGCGCTCGGCGCGCGGCCCAGCTCCTGATCGAGCTGGCGCGACACCTTCCCGATGCGGTACAGGGTGCCGGCGCGATTCAGCGGCAGCCGCACGATGCGGGAATGCTCCGCGAGAGACTGCAGCATCGCCTGCCGGATCCACCATACCGCGTAAGAGATGAACTTGAATCCCCGCTCTTCGTCGAAGCGGTGCGCAGCCTTGATAAGGCCGAGGTTGCCCTCGTTGATCAGGTCTTCGAGCGACAGCCCCTGATTGGCGTACTGCTTGGCGATCGACACCACGAACCGGAGGTTGGCCTTTACCAGGGCATCGAGCGCCTTCTTGTCTCCGGCGCGAATGCGCCGGGCAAGGTCACGCTCTTCCTCCCGAGTCAACAGCGGGGTCTTGTTGATCTCGTGAAGGTACAGGTCGAGACTCCGGATACCTCCCGCCGACTCCGTCGTGCGGCGGGGCTTGTCCTTGCGCTCGTCCATTTCGCGTTCCATATGGGCCTTTCCCTTCCTGCCTCGGGTCGCTCGCTTACTTTTTCTCCGGGAGAACCGTCACGAACGTCGTGCTTCTCCCTCTCTTTACCAGGAAAGCGATGGGGTCCTTCCGCTCCTTCAGCTTCTTCGACACGGACACGTAATCGTCCATGCCCCTCACTTCGTGCGAATACACTTCCGTGATGATGTCTCCCGGCTGCAGCTCGGCCGCCTCGGCCGGGCTCCCGTCCTCCACGTCGACCACCACGACCCCGGTCTGACCGCGGTCGATGCGGTACTCCCGCCGGACCTCGCTCTTGGTGGCGTCCTCCACATGGAGTCCGAGCCACGCGTCGCTGCGGGGTTCCGGGGCGGACGCAACCGGCTGGTCGTCCGGACGCTCGCCGAGGGTGATATTTACCACACGTTCCTTTCCGTCCCTGTAAACGACCACCGGAACCGTTTTGCCTACCGGGGTGGACGCGACCTTCAGACGGAACCGGCCGTCATCCCTTACATCCACGCCGTCGTACCGGATGATCACGTCACCGGTTCTGATGCCGGCCTCCGCCGCCGCCGTTCCCGGCTGGACCTCCCGCACGACGATGCCGTGCTTCAACTCGAGGCCCATGCCCTGGGCCAGCTCCGCGTCCAGCTCCTGCAAGACGATCCCGAGATACCCGTAGCGGACACGGCCGCTCGCGATGAGCTCGGCCATGATGTTCCTGGCCATGTTGATCGGGATGGCGAACCCGATTCCCTGCCCCGACGGGTTGATCGCCGTGTTGATGCCGATCGCCTCGCCGTCGAGGTTCACCAGCGGACCACCGCTGTTGCCGAAGTTGATGGAGGCATCCGTCTGGATGTAATTCTGGTACGTCGCGTCGCCGCCCACGATATTGAGGTCGCTGCGCCCCTTCGCGCTGACGATGCCCACCGTCACGGTTCCCTGCAGCTGGCCGAACGGCGTTCCGATCGCCATCACCCAGTCACCCACGCGCATCCCATCCGAGTCACCGAGCTTCACCCTGGGCAGATTCTTCGGGCCGTCGACCTGGATGATTGCGATGTCCGTGTGGCGGTCGAAGCCGACCACGCGCGCCTCGAACTCCTCGGCGTCCTCGTCCTTGTCGCCGTTGTCGAGCAGGACGGTGATCTTGTCGGCGTCGCGAATCACGTGGTAGTTCGTCAGGATCCGCCCTTCGTCGTCGAAAATGAACCCGGAACCGCCGCCCGGAACGCGCCGCCCGCGCTGACGCTCC
>DASTOO010000406.1:0-8182 GCA_035762505.1 Candidatus Krumholzibacteriia bacterium | reverse complement strand
CTCGCGCGCGGCGCGGTGCAGCGGCCAGAACAGACGACCCGGCGACACGGCCGCGGGCGCGGCGCGCGGCTCCGTGTCGCGCAGCCGCACCCGCGCGGTGCCCGCGGCCCTGCGCGCGACGAGATAGTCGTCGTCCGCGCGCACCGCGACGCGCGCGCGGCATGCGAACGCGTCTCCGTAGTCCACATCGAAGAACGCGGCGCGCGTCGCCAGCCGGACGCGCCGCCCGTCCACTCGGGCCTCGAAGAGAAACGACGTTCCAAACGGAGAGACGGCGGGAAAGGACGCCACCCGCCCCTCCAACCGGGTGAGGGCGGCGCCGTTACGCACCGCCACGGCGGCCACGTGCGCGCCGTCGTTCCGCACACGCGCGCCACCGGCCATACCGATCAGCCCGCAGGCCGCGGCCAGCGCACCCCACGCAAACGCGCCGCGCGTGCCGAGCAGCAGGCCCCGTGCCACGAGCACGGCGACCACGCCGAGAACCATGCATTCGTTCCGGAAGACACCCGCGACGATCGCCGCGTTGAGGAACCACACCACCATCCACCACCACCCCGCCCGCCGCCCCTGGCGGCGGGTTCGCTGCTACTGGTTCGAGTAGAGCACCACCTGGTTCTTCCCGCGCTGCTTGGCGCGGTACATGGCTTCGTCCGCCTGGAGGAACAGCTCGTCCGCCGTCTTCGCGGTGTCCGGATACACCGCCACCCCGACGCTCACCGTGAGCTCGCGCGTGCTTCCCCGATGGTCGCGGAAGCCGCGGAACTGCTGGATCACGCGTCGAAGCCGCTCCGCGGTGTGTACCGCCTCGAACTCCGGCGTGCCGGGCAGGAGAATCACGATTTCCTCGCCGCCGTAGCGGAACGCGAGATCGACCTTGCGGAGATTGCGACGCACGATCTCGGCCACCGCCACCAGGGCTTCGTCGCCCTTCTTGTGTCCGAGCTCGTCATTGACGCGCTTGAAGTCGTCGATGTCCAGCACGAGCATCGACAGCGACGCGCCCGAGCGCATGGCGCGTTCGATCTCCACCGGCATCTGCCGGTCGAAGAACTGGCGATTGTACACGCCGGTGAGCGAGTCGATGGAGGTGAGGTTCTCGAAGTGGTAGTTGAACTCGATCATGTTGCGCACGAGTGCCGCGGCGGTTTCGATGCGCCGCTCCATCGTCTCGCGGTCGGGCCCCGGACGGAAGTAGCAACGCAACGCCCCCACCACTTTCCCCTGCGCGAAGATCGGGGCGACACCCAGCACGCTCCAGCTCGCGACGCCCTCGGCCGATCCGGCGTCGAGGTTGGCCTTGGGGACGAGACGCCGCGCCCCCGTCTCGATCGCATAGCGCACGGATTCGGTGGAACGGAGTTCGGCTTCGCTCACCACGCGAACGCGCGAACCGGTCGCGTCGCCGGGCAGGAGCGCGTCGTCGATCACGTCGAAGCGCGCCGCCTCGAAGCCGAGCCAGCGCTCCAGCGTGGACAGGAGCACGTCGAGCCTCTCGAGGACGGGGGCGGCGCGGTCCGCGATGGCGAAGGAGCGGATGATGTCGGGGAGTATCTCGGTCGGTTCGACTGCGTCCGGCGCCGCCACGGGAGGAGCTGCGGGCTCGTCGTGCGCCGCCGCCGGCCGCCCGGCGTCCGGCCGCGGTGACGCGATGCCGGCCCAGTCCTCCCATTCCCCACGCGGGACAGCCACGCTGACCTGGTAGCGCCCGCCGCTCTTGCGGTAGCCCACCACCACGTTCCCGTTGTCGGCGGCGACCCCGGTGCGCTGAAAATAGGACGAGTCGCACAGGGCCTCCAGGGCGCGAATGGATTCGCGCCGGAGGGCCTGTGGCTCACCCGTCCGGAGCGCGTCGCCGACGTCGCGCCGAAGCTCGGCGGGCAGGCGGTGCTGGGGGACGAGGTGGACGAGAAGGTATCGGAAGTCCTGGTCGTAGATGCGCATTGCGGTGGTACCTTCGTCCGCCGACGGCCGCTTTTTGGCCACTTCAATTGTATACCACCTGTGGACATGGCTTCCAGGGCTTTCCCACGCCAACTTCCCGCCCCGGGGGGGGCTTCCGGATTTTGGCTTGCAAGTTGCTTTCAGCATCCCTCATATTGCCCCAGACCCCTTCCGACTCCACATAAATCGATCCAGGAGGCCTCGGTGCACTCGAACTCACGCAAGCCCAGCTCGATCAACCGTGTCGTCCTCACGCTCGCCGCGGCGCTCGTGCTCGCGGGGTGCGGCGGTGCCGGCCGCGAGAGCGCCGGATCCCCGGCGTCGGAACCGGCCGCCTCGGATGAGGACTACCGCGCCGCCATCGACCGGTTCTCGTCGCGCATCGAGGTTTCGCGCGCGTTCCGCGCAGACGGCAACAACGACCGCTTCGTATCCAGCCGGGACTCGCTGGTGGCCGACGTCAACGCGTTCATCCGTGACAATCCCCACGCCGAGGCCGACGCGGAGTTCGTCTCTGTCCTGAATGCACTGAGTGCTCTCGACACGCTCGCGACCCCCGGGCCCGGCGACCTGGAGGGCTACTCCGCAACCGACGACAGTCTCGCGCTCGCCAGCGCCGAATGGCCGACCGCGGATCTCCCCGCGTCGGACGGGCGCATGTTCAGCATCGACAACACGCAGTTCCCCGTCATCGAGAGCAGCCGCATCGATTTCTGGATCAACTACTTCACGGGACCGGGCCGCGATCGCTTCGACCGCGCGCTCTACCGCATGCAGCTCCACCGTCCGACCGTGGAGACCATCCTCGACGAGATGGACCTCCCGCAGGAGCTGATCTGCATCGCGTTCATCGAGAGCGGGTTCGCGATGAAGGCCGTGTCGAGCGCCCGCGCGGTGGGTCCGTGGCAGTTCATAAGCGGCACCGGCCGCCGTTACGGCCTGCGCTCCAACTGGTGGTACGAAGAGCGCAGCGACATCGTCGCGTCGACCTACGCCGCGGGTCACTATCTCAAGGACCTCTATTCCATCTGGGGCGACTGGTTCCTCGCGTTCGCCGCGTACAACTGCGGCGAGTACCGCGTCGCACGCCAGGTGTCGCGCCAGAAGACGAAGAACTTCTGGGAGCTCGACCTTCCCCTGCAGACGGAGCGGTACGTCCCCAAGTTTCTCGCCACGCTCTACATCATGCGCGAGCCCGAGAAGTACGGCTTCACGATTCCACAGGTGGAACCGCTTCGCTACGATCTCATCACGGTCGAGTACGCGATCGAACTCGACGCCCTCGCCCGCTGCGCCGGCACCACCGCCGAAGTCATCAAGGAACTGAATCCGCAGCTCCGTCGCGGCGCGACGCCGCCCAACATGGAAGTCCATCTCAAGGTCCCCGCCGGAACCGGCGAGCTGTGCATGACCAACATCGCGGCACTCCCGCCCGAGGAGCGGGTGGCCTGGCAGGAGCACACCGTCCGCAAGGGCGAGACCCTGTCCGCGATCGCGGGGCGTTACGACACCTCCGTGGAGGCGCTGCGCGACGCGAACAACCTGCGGGGCAGGAGCCTGCTCCAGATCGGACAGCGTCTCGTGATCCCGGTCCCGGGCGGCACGTACGCGCAGGCGGCCAACTCGCCCGCCAGCTCGCGCCCCGCGTACCGCACCCACACGTCGACCATCGACCGCGACGCGCTCGAGCGCTACGCAGAACGCGCCACCAGGGGCGCGTCGACCGACGGCCGCAGCAAGACCGTGTACACGGTCCGCCGCGGCGACACATTGGGACAGATCGCGCAGAAGCACGGCGTGGGCATCAGCCAGATTCGCTCGTGGAACAACCTGAGCCGGCGTCGCCACATCTACCCGGGGCAGAAGCTCGCCATCTATGTGCGAGGTTCCGCCCGTGCGAACGACATCGACGTCGCCGCTTCCGCGCCGTCCGAGGTGGACGAGTCGCGTTTCGAGCGCCAGCGCCACGTGGTGTCGTCCGGCGAGACGTTCTACTCGATCAGCCGCCGCTACAACGTCTCGATGAACGACCTGATGGCATGGAACGGGAAGAAGCGCTCGATCATCCGCCCGGGCGACGTCCTCGTGATCTGGAAGCCGCGCGCGGCCGAAGAGAGCGGCGGGCGCTGACGCGGGTCAGAAACTGGCGAGCACCGACACGCGGTGGGTGGCTTCGAACGCGTCGTGGTGCAGATAGGCGTAGTCGAGGCCAATGACTCCGAAGTAGATCCCCGCGCCGGCGGTGTAGTTCGCCGCGTCGAATCCCCCGCGGATCATCACCTTCTCCTGGAAGCTCAACTCGGCGCCGACGTGCAGGTCGGTGCTCATCGTCTCCACCCAGAATTGCGACGCCATCTGCCGGTTGTCGAAGAACACGTCGGCGTCCACCGCCACGAGCAGCGCGCCGTTCAGCTCTTCGGACTCGACGCGGTACGCCGAGCCGATCTTCAGCATCGGAACGATGAACTCGTTGGTCCCCGTGCTCCAGCTGATGTAGGTGCCGGTGGCGTCCTGCAGCTTGGCGCCGAGGGAGAGATTGCGGGCGAGAAAGTCGCGGCGCAGGTAGCCGAGATCGATGCCGATCCCCATGCTGGACTCGCCCGCGATCATGTCCTGATAGATGATCTTCAGCGACCCGCCGACACTCCCCGCACCCGTCTCGATCGCGAATGTTCCGAACCCCGCGAAGCTGTTGTTGGACTCGCGCGGGAGGGTCGCCTCGTCGAAGGGAACGCCGTTCTTGTCGACCAGTTCTCCGCCGTCGATCTGGCCGTTCCCGTTGAGGTCGTTGTGGACCAGCTGATTCGTGACGATCTGATCCGGGTCGCCCAGGTGAATCAGCGCAAACCCGAACGCGGGCTTGCGCTCCGGCGCCATCAGGGTCGACGGCTGCACGTACGCCCCGAAGTTGTAGTTCACGAGGTCGCCGAACTGCTCGGCGTGCATCGCCAGGGCCTGGCGTTTCTCGATCCCGGCGATCCCCGCCGGATTCCAGAAGACGGTGGACGCGTCGGCCGCGACCGCCGCGAATGCTCCGCCCATGCCGAGCGCGCGGGCGCCGCCACCGGGCGCCATGAACTCGCCCGCCAGCTTGGTCGCGTGCGCGGCGGATGCCATGATCGATACGCACAGGAGCGCTGCAGCCAGGTAAAGACGCATGGTTGCCCTCGGACCGGATCGGGGTGGTGAAGAATGCAAATCAGTCATTCAGATCGGGAAAACAACCAGGGGAGGGGCTCCGCAATAGTATAGCCTGTCGGGCCCGCCTCTACAAAGGACGATTTCGGGTCAGGCCAGCCCGAACGCCTTGATCTTCCGATAGAGGGTCCGTTCCGAGATTCCCAACACTTCGGCCGCCTTACGCCGGTTCCCGGCCGCGCGGTTGAGGGCTTCCTTCACGGCCGCGCGCTCCATGCTGGGCAGGCTGAGGTTCGGGGGATCGGCGGAGACCGGAACCTCGCGCATCCCGTTCCAGTCGCCGCGGCCGCCGCCCACCGGTTCCTCGCGGAGGTAGCGCAGGATCTCGCGCACGTCGCGATGCAGTGCGAGAATCAACCCGTACAGCACTTCGCGCTCGGCGTCTTCCCGATTCCGCCCGAGCGGAACCGGGAGCAGCGGCTGCGACGGCGCGCCCGCGTCCCCCAGGTGCGCGTCGACCAGCGCACGGGGAATGCGCTGCCCGGGGGTCAGCACGACCAGCGTCTCCACCAGGTTCTTGAGCTCACGAATGTTCCCCGGCCAGGTGTGCTCCTGCAGTCGCTGCAACGCGTCGGCGTCGACGCCGCGGACACTCTTGTGGTTGGCGCGATTCGCGAGGCGGATGAAGTGGTGGACGAGAATGGGAATGTCGTCGCCGCGCTCGCGCAGCGGCGGGAGATAGAGCGTGACCCCTTTGAGCCGGTAATAGAGGTCCTGTCGGAACGCGCCGGCGCGCACGGTCTCGCCCAGGTTTCGGTTGGTCGCCGCGACGACGCGCACGTCGACGGTCAGCCCGCTCGCGCCGCCCACGCGCAGGACTTCCCCGGTCTCGAGCACGCGCAGCAGGCGCACCTGCATGTTCGCGCTCATCTCGCCCACCTCATCGAGGAAGATGGTGCCGGTGTTGGCGCGCTCGAACATGCCCGCGCGCCGCGCCACCGCGCCGGTGAACGCTCCCTTCTCATGGCCGAAGAGCTCGCTCTCCAGCACGCCTTCGGCCAGCGAACCGCAGTTGATCGCTTCGAACGGCCGCTCGCTGCGCCGGCTCATCTGGTGGATGGCGCGCGCCACGATGTCCTTGCCCGTGCCGCTTTCGCCCTGGATCAGGATGGGCACCTCCGTGGGCGCCACGAGCAGCAGGGACTCGAGCAGCTCCTCCAGACCCGGAGAGCGGCCGACCAGTCCCGCGCGGGCCTTGGCGGCGACCATCGCGAGGTGGTGCTCCAGTGTCGCACGGAAGGAGCCGGGGTCGAGCGGCCGATCGATGTAGAAGTCGACGCCGCCGGCGCGCTCGGCGCGCCTGACCGCGTCGGACTTCGGCCCGCCGGCCACCACGGCGTGGATGGCGGGCGCGGCGCGGCGGCAGCGCTTGATCAGCGACAGGTAGGCGGGCTCGTCGTGCTCGTCGATGAGGACGACGGCGGTGTTCTCCGTGAGCGCGTCGACCAGGTCACCGGGCGTCTCGAGCGACTGCAGCCGCCAGCCATCGCGCGGAAACAGACGCTCCAACGACTGGCGGATTGTCGGGTCGGATGTGAGGACGACGAAGTGTACCTGCTGTGAACTCAAGCGGTTTCACCCGTCGCTAAACCTAACGACCTCCTGCCAGTCTGTCAACCGCGTTCCCGGCCCGCGCGTGCCCTACCCACCGTCCCGTTCGGAAGCGACGGCGAGGCCGGCCTCGCGGTACTCCCGCAGCTTGTTGCGCAGCGTACGGACACTGATCTCCAGCGACGCCGCCGACCGGGTCCGGTTCTGTTCGAGACGATCCAGACGGTCGAAGATCATGAGGCGCTCCATGTCGCGGATCGATCCGCGCCGGAACGTGCGATCGAGTTCCCCGGTGGCGTCCGGGGCGACCGGCAACGCCTCGCGGCTGTCCGCGACCGCGCGGCGCAGCAGCCCCACCTCGACGGCGCGAACGATCGCGGCCTGGAGACGATCGTCCGCGAACGGAACGTGCTCCCAGATACCGCGTCGCGGCGTATCGGCCACCAGCACGACGGGAACGCGCGGGTAGCGGCGCACGATCTCGTCCACCATTGTGCTCACCGGTATGTCGGGGATGCGCGGCCCGACCACGACCGCTTCGCACGCGGCGTGTGCGAGCTTGGCGATCGCCTCGGTTCCGGTGATCACGTTGACCAGGTCGATCTCGTTGATACGTCCGGGCACATCGATGCCCACGGCGATTACTCCCATTGCAGGCCTCCTTCTTCTCCCACCAACAGGTGAAACGTGGTACGTTCCGCCTCACGCCGCACACCCGCCGCCGCACCGACGACCGGCGCCGCTGCGGCGACGAAGGCCAGCCCCAGGCCGGCATGCCCGCGCCGCGACGTGACGAACGGCTCCCAGATCCGCGCGCCGAGGCCCGGGTCCACGCCCGCGCCCGCGTCGCTCACGCGCGTATGGAACAGGCGCGCGCCCTCGTGGCGGCATTCCTCCACGCGCACTCGCACGTCCGCCCCGCGCGGCGACGCCTCCATCGCGTTGCGCACCATCTGAAACAGCATCCGCGCCAGCAGCTCCGCGCGCTGGCGGAAACGGCCCCGCGACCGGTCCACCGTCTCGATCGTGCACGGCGCGAGACCGCCGCACCGCGCGGCCACATGGCTGAGGAGATCGCTCCATGAAGTGACGACCGGGCGCTCGCGGTCGCAGACGCGAAGGGCCGCCGCCCGAGCCGCGGACTCGTCGAGCTCGGCGGCGGCGCGCTCCACGCGCGTCACCCAGTGAATCGTGTCGGCGTCGTCCTCGTGCGCGTCCGCGATGAGCGACGCGAACGCCCGCACCGTTCCGGAGGAGTGGCGCGACGCGCGCACGAACTGCGCGAGCAGCGCGTCGGCATCGAGCAGGCGGCGCACATCCGCGGGGCTCGCTTCGGGCGCAGGTACGATCCCCACGCACTGCAGACGCGCCCGCAGCGCCGCCCGGCGGCGGTACGCAGCCTCGTCTCTCGGCAGCGGGTGTTCGGGACGTACCGGGTTCATGACACGCTCACCCGGCAAGCCACGTGCCGCGGGACGGTCACGTGCCG
>DASTOO010000405.1:0-5017 GCA_035762505.1 Candidatus Krumholzibacteriia bacterium | reverse complement strand
CACCATCGAGGACCCCATCGAGATGGTGCACGATCCCTTCAACCAGATCGCGGTGCAGGAGGCGGTCGGTGTCACCTTCGCGACCGCGCTGCGCAGCGTGCTGCGCCAGGATCCCGACATCGTGATGGTGGGCGAGATCCGGGACCCGGAGACCGCGCAGTACGCGGTGCAGGCCGCACTCACCGGGCACCTCGTGTTCTCGACGCTCCACACCAACACGGCGGTCGGAGCGGTGACACGGCTCGTCGACCTCGGCATCGAGCGGTTCCTGGTGGCGTCGACCGTCATCGGGCTCGTCGCGCAACGCCTGCTGCGTATGGTGTGCCCGGCCTGCGCGGAGGCCGCGGGCATATCGGACGAGGCGCTGGAGCTGCTCGGCCTGGACAACGCGGTCGACCGTTCGCTGCTACGCCGCGGCGCGGGCTGCGACAAGTGCCGCAAGACCGGCTACTTTGGACGCACCGCGGCCTTCGAGGTGCTCGAGGTGAGCGACCGCGTCCGCATCATGATCCGGGACGGCGCGGACGAGAACGACATCGTGCGCGCGGCGCGCCAGGAAGGCGCGGAGCCGCTCATGGCGAACGCGATCCGGAAGCTCCTCGAGGGCCGCACCACGGCGGACGAAGTGCTGCGCGTGATCCCCACCGCCTGGTAACGCCGCCGGCCGGACAAAAAGAAAGGGACGCCGGGGCGTCCCTTTCCAGAAACTCTCCTCGCGGACCGCTACTCGTCCCAGCGCAGGACCTTGCCGTTGGCGATATAGATGTACCGGTTCTTGTTCGCCACCTGGGACGGATAGATCCACTGCTCGTTGACGACGTCGTTGATGGAGTTCGTGTTCTTCTTGGCGGGCGTTCCCCACGACTCCAGCGCGGCATCGGAAGGCATGCCGACGAACACCTCGTGCTCCATGATGGCGCGCGCCGTCTTCTTGCCGTACTTGCGGATGTAGGAGACGTGCCGCAGGACGGGATCCTCGAAGAAGAACAGCTCGGCCAGCGCCGCGTCGATCTTCTCCTTGTTGAGCGGGCGTTCGATGTTGAGGCCCTGCCGGACGCGGTTCTTCTTCTGCAGAGTCTGTACCGTCACGGTGCCCTCGTAGACCATCGCAACGTCGACGATCCTGACCTTCAGGTCCCGCGGGAGGGAGCCACCCTCGCCCAGGTCCTGCAGGACCGCGCGCGTCCACACGATGCGGTCCTTGTACTCCTTGAGGATGAGCTCCTGCTCCTCGAGCGGGATATCCTTCACCACGACGTTCTTCACCGACGAGCAGGCCGCAAGGGCGGCTACCATCGCCAGTATCCAGGCCATCCTTCTCACGAAACCACCTCGTGCATTGCTTGCTCCAAACGATCCACGGGAGCGGACCGGAATGTCCGGCCGCGTGAGGGGCGCGGGACCCACTTGCCTAGGTCACGCCGACGAAGTGCTCGACGACCATCCGGTCGCCGCTCTCGTCCACGTCGATCGTGACCACATCGACCCGCGGCGACAGCCGTGATTCGCGCGCGAATCCGAGCAGCGCCGTCTGAATCCGCGCGAGCTTCCGCGCGTCGATCGCCTCGGCCGCGACGCCGTATGCCCGCCCGCGCCGCAACTTCACCTCGACCGCAACCAGATAATCGCCGTCGCGCGCGAGAATATCCACCTCACGGCGGGCGAAGCGCACGTTGGCATCGATCAACTCGAAGCCCTTCAAGCGAAGGAACTCCGCTGCGATGCGCTCGCCGATGTCTCCGGTCTCTCTGGTACTCACCGCCCCACCCTTCGTCGCAACCCCTTCTCTATTTAGAACATCGAGAGGTTGTTTTCAACGATTTTCCCAAGGAACGACCGCCGGTGCACATCCGCCGCGCCGTGCGCGGCCAGCGCGTCGAGGTGGTCGCGGGTGCCGTACCCCTTGTTCCGGTCGAAGTGGTAGCCCGGGTAGCGGTGGTGGAGGCGGCGCATCATGCGGTCCCGGGCCACCTTGGCGATGATCGACGCGGCGGCTACGCACAGGCTCCGGGCGTCGCCCTTGACCAGCGGGACCACGGTCCCGGGCCACTGGATGCCCTCGCGACCGTCGACCAGGACGATGTCCGGAACGGGGCGGAGCGCCTGGACGGCGCGGTGCATGGCGCCGAGGGTCGCGCGCAGGATGTTGTCGCGACCGATGGCCGCCGGGTGCGCAACGCCGATGCCCACCGAGACCGAGGAGGCGATGATTTCGAGGAAGAGGGTTTCGCGGTCGGGCTCCGCGACGGCCTTGGAGTCGTAGATGCGGACGAGGCTGCAATCGGCGCGCAGCACCACCGCGGCGCTCACCACCGGACCCGCGAGCGCCCCGCGGCCCGCCTCGTCGACGCCCGCGATCACCCGGAAACCGCGCGCGGCGAGCTCGCGGTCGTGGGCGAGGAGGACGTCGAAGCGCTCGCGCAGCGCCGTCTCGGACGCGCCCGCGGAGTCGGCGGACGCGCCCGCGCGTCCGCGGCGCCTACGTGGTGGGCTTGTCGTCCCGCTTCTCCCGGATGCGAGCTGATTTTCCAACGCGATCCCTCAGGTAGTAGAGCTTCGCGCGGCGCACGTGCCCGCGGCGCAGGACCTCGATCTTCGTGACGTTGGGCGAATGGATCGGGAACACCCGCTCCACCCCGATGCCCGAGCTCACCTTGCGAACGGTGAACGTCTCCGTCAAGCCCTTCCCGTTCTGCTTGATCACGACGCCCTGGAACGCCTGCTCGCGCTCCTTGGTGCCTTCGACGACGCGAACCATAACCTTGACGGTGTCACCCACGCGGAAATCGCGCACTTTCTTGGTGAGCATGCGCTGCTCGATGCGATCCATGATATTCATGAGACTCCTCCTTCACTCCTCGGACGACGCTCCGTCGTCAATCAGGTCCGGTCGCCAGCGCCGCGTCCGTTCGCGCGACGACTGCCGTCTCCACTTCTCGATCGCCGCGTGGTGTCCCGACATCAGCACCGCCGGGACGCCCAGTCCCCGGTATTCGGCCGGTCGCGTGTACCACGCGCAGTCCAATCCGCCTTCGCGTTCCGCTTCGAACGAATCGCTCGCCGCCGAGTCGTCGTTGCCCAGCACGTCCGCGAGGAGGCGGACCGTCGCCTCGATCACCGCCGCGGCGGCGATCTCTCCGCCGGAGAGGACGAAATCACCGAGCGAGATCTCCTCTGTGACCACCAGCTCGCGCACGCGCTCGTCGACGCCCTTGTAGCGGCCGCAGATGAACGTCAACTCGCTCTCGCCGGCCAGCCGGTGCGCGGTTGCCTGGTCGAAGCGCCGGCCCGACGGGCCCATCAGGATCACCGGGCTCCCGGGCGCCGGCGCCAGGCTCTCTACCGCGTCGACGATGGGCGGCGCCATCATCACCATGCCGGCCCCGCCGCCGAACGGCGCGTCGTCCACGGTGCGGTGAAAGTCCGTCGTGAATTCGCGCGGGGTCACCACCCGGTACGAGACGATGTCCTTCTTCGCCGCGACCGCGAGCATCCCGGCCGCGAGGATGGCATCCATCATCTCCGGAAAGATCGAGACGACGTTGATGCGCATCGCTCAACCGTCGATCAGGCCCGGGATGGGGCGGATGGTCAACTCGCCCCTCTCCTCATCGCGGCTGACCACGAAAGCGGCCACCGCGGGGATCAGCACCACGCCGGACTCGCCGGTCACTTCGTACACGCGCTGTCCGGGCGAATCGAGCACGCCGGTGACGGTCCCGATCGCGCGCCCGTCGTCGGTGCGGACGTTCATGCCGATCACCTGGAACGGCAGCTCCCGCTCCGGGAGGTCGACGTCGAGACGGGCCAGGTCCACGAACAGATCCGCGCCGACTTCGCGCTCCGCGTCGCTGCGGTCCTCGATTCCCTCGATCTTCAGCACGTACTGCGCGCCATGGGCGCGGGCCTTTTCCACCCGCACCGGGTAGCGCTCCACGTCGTCGCCGGTGGCGCGCTCCGCAAACAGCTCCTGCGACTCCAGCACCTCGAACCAGAAGTCCTCGGACGCGTAGAGCTTGAGTTCGCCGCGAATGCCGTGCGCCTTGACGAAGCGTCCGAGATACAGTGATTCCATTCCCGCCGGATCCGTCATTCGCGAATCTCGAAGATGATCTTCTCGCCCGCCTTGCTCGCCGCAGCGTTGACGAGGGTGCGGATCGCGCGGGCGGTCTGTCCGTTCTTGCCGATCACCTTGCCCAGGTCCTCCGGGTTCACCGAGAGCTCCATGACGATGTAGCTCTCCTTCTCGGACTGCTCAACCTTCACGGACTTCGGGTCCGCGACGAGCGACGTCGCCACGTACTCGATCAAGGCCTGGATGGACTCCCGCGTCGCTTCCGCCATGCTGCTCCGACCCCGGACGGGGATCGACCTATGCGCTCTCCGCGGTAGCGGCCGCGGCTTTCCTGGCGGCGCGCTTGGCGACGCCCTTCCTGCGGCGCTCGTCCGGGCTCGCGCCCTTGGTTTCCTTCTCGGCCAGCTCCGCGAGCTTCGCCTCGATCTGATCGGCCGGAACGCCCTGCTTCACGAGCAGCCACTTCTTCATGACGCCGGTGCGGCGCATGAGGCTCTCCACGTTCTCCGACGGAATCGCGCCGTTGCCGAGCCACTTGAAGAACAGATCTTCCTTCACGTTCACGTTGGGCGGGTTGGTGAGGGGATCGTAGTAACCGAGCTCCTCGATGAACCGGCCGTCGCGGCGATTGCGCGAGTCCGTGGCGACGATGCGATAGAACGGGCGCTTCTTGGTGCCCATCCGCTTCATTCTGATTTTCACTGACAAACCGAACACCTCCTGGTGTCTCTTACGTGAACGGCGAGAAGCGCCGTTTCTGCTTCTGCATGCGCCCCATCGTCTTCATCATCTTCTTCATCTGCTCGAACTGCCGCAGCAGCTGATTGACGTCCTGCACCGTGGTTCCGCTGCCGCGCGCGATGCGCTTGCGGCGGCTGCCGTCGATCAGGTTGGGCCGGGCGCGCTCGCCCGGTGTCATCGAACAGATGATGGCCTCGGTCC
>DASTOO010000404.1:0-8650 GCA_035762505.1 Candidatus Krumholzibacteriia bacterium | reverse complement strand
CACCGGCAGGTCCTCCAGTCCCGCCAGCGACAACATCGCGCCGATGATGGGATCGGCGCCGAGGGTGAGGCCGCCCACGGCGTCGGGGACGTCGTCCGCGATCATGGCGAGGAAAGTGCGCGCGATGAGGTACGCGCCGCGCGCGTCGAGGGTCGTCATCTTGCCGTTGATGTAGTACTTGCTCCTTCGCCCCGAGGCGAGCGTGAAGTCCCCGGTCTTGAAGGAATGGGCGAGCAGGTGCTGGAGAAGCTCGTCGCGGAGCGTCATGTCGTTCTCCTGTAGTGCTGGAATGCCGTTGCGGCGAACAATGTGCGGGCGGGTGGAGCCGCGAGTGCAGAAGCGTAGGTTGCGGGCACGCGAGGGTCAAGGGATTTCCTTGCGGTTCGCCGGTCGTTCGACTACGTTGCCGTCACCATGAGTCTGTTGCGGCGCATCGACGACGCGCTTGCCCGGGCGGACCGCGCGCTCTCCTGCGGGCTTCGCTGGCCACTGATTCTGCTCATCATCGCTTTCGTCCTCAAGGCCGTGTACGTCGTGCAAAGCGCCGACGCGCTGCACGTCCGCGTTCCCATCATGGACTCGCGCTACTACGACGAGATGGCGCAGAACATCGCGCAGGGCAACGTCGTTCAGCGCGAGGCGTTCTTCATGGGTCCGCTGTACCCATACCTGCTCGCGTTCCTCTACAAGGTGGTCGGCCGCGACTTCATGGCGGTCCGTCTGCTGCAGGTCCTGGGAGGCGCGCTGACGGTGTCGCTCACATTCGCGATCGGCCGGCGTTTGTTCCGCCCGTCCGCCGCCATGGCGGGCGCCGTGCTCCTCGCCCTGAACGGCGCGATGACGTTCTACGAGTCGCAGCTCCTCATGGAGGGCCTGGGCACGCTGCTCAACTGCGTCGCGCTCTACCTCCTGGTGAGCGGCGGCGGGGAGGTTTCGCCGCGCCGCGCGGCGCTCACCGGCGCGGTCCTCGGCCTCTCGGCCCTCGCCCGGGCCAGCATCCTCGTCTTCGCCGTGTTCGTCGCGGTGTGGCTGTTCCGCGGCCTCCCGCGCGCGACGGCCCGGTGGCGCGCGGCCGCGTTCGCCGGCGGACTCGTCGTGGCGCTCCTGCCCGCGTTGATCCACAACTTCGCCGCGAGCCGCGTCTTCGCACCCGTCACGACCAACGCGGGTGTCAACTTCTACGTCGGCAACTCGCGCCAGGCCAATGGGACGTTCGTGCCCATCCGGGAAGTCGACCTGATCGAGGACGTGACCACGCGCATCTATGTCGAGCGCGAGACGGGGCGCGAGATGTCGCCGTCGGAGATCTCGTCGTTCTGGATGAAGCGCGCCTGGGACGACATGCGGGAGGCGCCCGCGCGCGTGGTGGGACTCCTCGTCATCAAGACGGCGCTCTTCTTCAACGGCTACGAAGTGCCGCAGATCGAGAGCTTCGACGTGGAAACGCGGGAGCAGCCGTGGCTGCGGGTTCTGTTCGTGCGTCTCTGGTTCATCATGCCGCTCGCCGTCCTGGGGATGATCCTCGCGTCCCGGGCGCCGGGCAGGCGCCCGCTGCTGTACGCGTACGCGCTGTTGTACGCCCTGTCGATCGTGATCTTCTTCGTGACCGGCCGCTACCGGTCGCAGGCGGTTCCCGTCCTGTGCCTGTTCGCGGGGCACGCCCTGGTGGCGGTGCCGCACTACGCGCGATCGCTGCGGACGGGCGCGGCGTTCGCGGTGGCCGCGCTGGCGCTGGGTGTCGCGACCAGTCCGGTGCTGTTCGAGATCGACGAGAACATGATTGCGTTTCGCGATCAGGTCCGCCGCGGCCGCCGCCTGGGCGAGCTGCGCAGCTACCGCCCCGCATTGCGCGAGATCGACAAGGCGATCGCGATCTACCCGGACGAACCGGAGGGCTATGTCCACCGCGCGATCATCCACCGGGACAACGACAACAACTTCAAGGCCATCGAGGACTACACCAAGGCGCTGGATATCGATCCCGCCCAGCCGACCGTGCACTACGACCTCGCCCAGTCGCTGCGGCGCGTGAACCTGCTCGAGGAAGCGGTGCGCGCGTACCGCCTCGCGATCGAATACGACTCGCGCATGCTGCAGGCGCACAACAATCTGGGCATCACGTTTCGCGAGCTGGGACGCTACGAAGAGGCGGTGGCTGCGTTTCGCAGGGTGATCGATCTGGCGCCATCGTACCGCAAGGCCTACAACAACCTCGGCGCGAGCTACGCGGAGATGGGCCGTCTGGATGACGCCGTGGCCACGTTCGAGGAGACGACACGCCGCTTCCCCGACTATCCCACCGGTTACCGGAACCTCGCGATGGCGCACACGGCGCAGCACCGTCCCCGGCCCGCGCTGGAGGCGATGCGGCGCTACGCGGAGCTGAGTCCGGAAGACGCGGAGGCGAGGGAGCTGGTGCGCAAGCTGGAGATCGCAGTCAGCGCGGACACGAGCGCCGCGGACTAGCGCAGATCGACCGTGAGGGCCAGCGCGAAGCCGGCGAGGAGGGGGGCGTCGGCGCCGCCCGTGAACAGGTAGTAGAGATCGGACGGGTTCTCGTCGACGCTGAAGTAGTGGACGGTGCCGTTGAGCTCCACCGACCAGTTCGTCGAGATGCGCCGTGAGAGTCCCAGGCCGCCGTTGAACCCGATGTGCTGATCGCTGTAGTCGAAGGCCGCGATGCCCGAGTCGAACACCATGCTCGCGGAGTAGATGCCGATGCCGGCGCTGACGTACCCGGAGTTGGCGTTTCCCAGCTTGAATCCCGCCAGCGGACCCGCGCTGAAATAAAGAAACCGCATCTCGGAAACGATCCCCGGCGACAACGTGATCTGGTCGTCGAGATCCGGGTTCCTGGCGTCGCCGAGATAGATGGCGCCCAGTCGGATGTCGAGCAGGACCTTCGAATACAGCTTTTCGTGGAAGAAGAGGGTGAGATCCCAGCCGCTGCCGTAGCTCGCGTACAGCCCGTCGAAGGTCTCGATGTAGCCGACGCGGACGCCGAGCCGCTCCTGACCGGCCGCCTCGTCGACCGGCGCCGCGGACCGGGGAATAAGGAGGAGGGCCAGCGCGGTCGCCGCCAGCACGCGAGTCGGGGTCGGCATGACGACAATGTACGCCGGGTGCAGGGTGGCGTAAAGCGCGGATTCCGCCGCGCGGGAAGGCCGCTACTTGAGGAGAACCATCTTACGCGTGTCGACGGCCGCGCCGTCGACGACGAGCCGGTAGAAGTACACGCCCGAGGAGACGGCCTTGCCGCCGTCGTCGGTTCCCGTCCACGGTTCGCGGTGGAGACCGGCGACGCGGGTACCGTCGACCAGTGTGCGCACCCGGGCTCCGGTGGCGTCGAAGATGTCGAGCCGCACGCGGCCGGCGCGCGGCAGCTCGAACGCGATGCTCGTCGCCGGGTTGAACGGATTGGGCACGTTGGCGTGCAGCCGTGCGGGGCCGGCGACCGCGTCCTGCCCGGGCGCTTCGCCGAAGCCCGGGCGGTCCTTCGTCCTGCCGCTGCCGGATCCGTCGCCGCCCCCGCCGCCACCCCCGCCGACCTGGAACGACTCCTCGATCTCGTCGACGCACACGTGGCCGACCGCCGACAGGTCGGCGATCTCAATCTGCACGCTCCGACCCTGATACGGGCGGATGTCCCAGCGGCGCTGGTCCATCTCGTTGCTGTTGCGGCCCGTTTCGCTGAACAGCACCTCACCCGACGTCGCGTCGATGAGCGCCACGTAGCACTCGCCCGGAAGCTCGCTGCCGCCCACGAGAACGCTCATGGAACTGCCCTCGATGGTGAAGGCCTGCGATCGGATCCTCCCGGTCTTTCCCTCGCCCTGCGTCGAGCCCGGGATTCCGTAACCGAGCGGCCCCGTATAGTACTCGTAGGTGTTGATCCAGCCGTCGCCCAGCCAGGTCTTCGCGTAGTTGTCGTTCCTGACGGCGGCGTTGTGGTTCCAGACGGGCTGATAATAGAAGGCATCGCCCGCCACGAATGTCCACTGGTCCGCGAGCGGAAGGGGCTTCGGCACCGCGGGAATGTCCCCCGACCACAGCAGGGGCGTGAAGCGGATGATGTACTGGAGCGTCCCGTGCGCGTCGTTGTACACGGCGTGGCGCGAGAACATCTCCCCCAGGTGCGTATCCGTCACCTGCGGCGCGTGCCCGCCGTCGATGATGCGGCGCGTGGCCATGTCCCAGCCGGAAAGGAGCGAGTCGGACGACATGGCGGAGGTTCCGTTCACCGCTTCCTCCGTGAAGAACATCTGGAAACGCCCGTTGTGCCGGAAGATGAAGACCGACTCGAGCACGTGCCAGTTGCTGTTGACGAAGATCGGCCCGATATCCTCCCAGTGCACGAGGTTGTCCGAAACGGCGCACGCCACCGCGCCGCGGTTCTGGGTGGTCTTAGCGGTGACGAACAGGTAGTAGCGGCCTCCGTCCTCGATGACGTGAGGATCCCGGCCATGGCTGAAGTTCGTCTCGCTCCACTCGGCCCATGAGGGGTCCGGATGGTAGACCGGGTCGGCGTACTTGAACCAGTAGGCGAGATCGTTGGAAAACGCGATCCCGGTCTGCTGCGAACTCACCGTGTTGACGCCGGTGTAGTACATGCACCACCATGGGGTGGCGGGGTGGCGGAACAGCTGCGGAGCCCACAGGGCCTTGTTGTCCCATGTCCCCGGCTCCAGGACCGGCGCCTCGGTCGTCCAGTGGACGAAGTCGGTGGTGGTCGCGTGCCCGATGTTGACGGCGGGGTTACCACGCAGGTAGAAGAGGTGGTAGACGCCGTCCTCCTCGACGACGCAGTGGTCGAGGACGGGCTGCGGCGGTTCGGTGAAGAGCGTATGCTCGAAGTCGAAGCGGACCACCGCGCGGGCGTCCGTCCCGAACACAGCGAGAAGGCACGGGAGGAGAAGGCGTACGATCGGTCGGACGAGGCCTGCAGTCATGCGCATTTCACCCCGCCACGGCGCGGGTTGGCTGAAGATATCGACGTCGGACTGCCTTGGAATCGGGCGTAACCTGGGCCGATTCTAACACACCCGCGTCGGGGCGGCAAGCGCGCCGGCGCGCCCGGGCGGGTTGGGAAATGCCGTCGTCGCACGACGGAAGGAAAGAGAACGCAATGAGATACACGCTCGGTCTCGGCAGGCTCTTCGGGATACCGGTCCGCGTGCACGCCACGTTTCCGCTCGTTCTCGTGCTCTACGCGGCGATCGCCGCCCGGACCGGGTCGCCGGGGGATGCGCTCCTCGCGGCACTCCTCGTGCTGGCCGCGTTCGCATGTGTCGTGCTCCACGAGCTGGGCCACAGCCTCGTGGTGCGCCGCTACGGCATCCGGGTGCGCGACATCGTGCTGTTTCCCATCGGCGGGGTCGCGCGCGCCGAGTCGATTCCGCAGGACCCGCGGCAGGAGATCGCCGTCGCGGTGGCGGGGCCGGTCGTCAACTTCGCGATCGCCGGCGTCCTGTTCGTGGCGCTCGCGGTGCACGGGATTCCCCCGCACGGGAGCGGGTTCTTCGTCGACCTGGCCTGGGTCAATCTCGCCCTGGGCGTCTTCAACCTCGTCCCCGCCTTTCCCATGGACGGGGGGCGGATCCTGCGCGGGTTGCTGTCGCTGCGCATGCCCTACCTCGACGCCACCCGGCGGGCGCGCGCCGCGGGGCAACTGATCGCGCTCGGCTTCGCCACGGTCGCGCTGGTGAACGTGTCCTTCATCATGCTGGCGTTGATCGCGGTGTTCGTCTTCGCCGGCGGGATGATGGAGGAGGCGGCCGTGCGAACGAGGATTCGGCTCGGCGGCCGCTCCGTCGGCGAGCTGGCCGACGTGGCCGCACCCGTGTTCGCCCTGAACGATCCGGTCACCGCGGTGGTGGATCGCGCCGACGGCCGTCGCGCGTTCGCCGTCGCCGGCGCGTCGGGCTCGCTCGCCGGGGTCGTGTCCGTCGCCGACCTGTTGCTCGCGGTGCGGGAAGGGCGCGCGGGCGACGAGCTGGCGACGATCGCGCGCTCCGACTTTCCCGTGGCGGAGGCCCGCACGGAGGCGTCGCGGGTGTACCGCTACCTCAGGGACGAACGGCAGCCGTTCGCCGCCGTCGTGGAGGGGGACCACTTTCTCGGCCTCTTTCACGCGGACGAGAGGGCCGCGTTGCAACACGCGGCGCCGGGGCGTTCCGCCGCGGGCCGGCCCGCGGCGCGGACCGCCGGGTAGCGCCGTGTGTTTCCCCGGTACGCGATTTGCTGCCCATCCGCACGCGACAGATCCTCACGGGTGATTTCGCGAAAGGGCGGAACACCGGGGAGCCTCGCGTGTGTCTACCCACGGGAGCGGCAAGCATGAGCAATGTCGGGATACTTGAAGAAACACGTGCCCCCCGGGGCACGCACGAGTCCAACGCCCTCTTCAATCGCGCGCTGGAGATGGTCAACCGCAATCGCGTGAGCGCCGCGCGCAAGGACCTGGAGATGGCGCTGCAGATCTGTCCACGCCACCCGGCGTATCTCTCGCTGTACGGCCTGTGCGTCGCCGTCGAGAGCGAGGACTACGCGTCCGCGCGCAAGATCTGCGAGACCGCGATCCGGATGAACCCCAACGATCCGCTGACGCGCGTGAACCTCGGCAAGGTGTTCCGGTTGCAGGGCGACAACAGCGCCGCCTACGCGGAGTTCATCGCAGCGTGGAAGCTCGACAACCGCCATCCCGCGCCGGCCTCGGAGCTGTCGCGGATGGGAATCCGCCGGCCGCCCGTTCTGCGCTTCCTGCCGCGCTCGCACTGGGCCAACGTCGCGTTGGGCAGGGTGCGCGCGCGCGCCCTCCGTCTCGCGGCCCGCATCCGGTCCTGACCATCCCTCCGGCACCCGCGTCCCGCCCGGCCGCGGCGGGACGCGCCGCCGGGCTTTCCCGTTTCTTCGCCCGCGCGCGCGGGATATATTCCCACCGATGCACCGTTGTGCCCGGATCGTTTCGTTCACGTCGCTGCTCCTGCTCGCGGAGTGCGCCTCGGCGCCGCCCGGCGACGCGGAGCGCGTGGCGGCCATCAACGCCGACAAGCGGCGCGCGGCGGTTCAGATCGAAGCGGGAGAGTATGCCGCGGCGGTCAGGACACTGGAGTCGCTCGCCACGGACGCGCCGCGTGACGACCAGGTCTTCACGATGCTGGGCGACGCCCAGCGGGGCCTGGGTGAGTTCGACGCGGCGATTCGCGGTTACGAGCAGGCCATTCGCATCAACTACGGCGACTATCTTCCGCACCTGAAGCTCGGCACGTGGCTGATGGAGAACGGCAAGACCGGGCGCGCGCTCACCGAGTTCGAGGTCGCCGTGAAGTTCGGCAACGACGATCCGCTGACGCACTACAACTACGGGCTGGCGCTGCACGAGCTCGGCCGCCGCGACGAGGCCCTGGCGCAGTGGCGCATCGCCCGCGACCTGGACCCGCGCAACGCCGATATCATGGAAGCGGTCGGCATCGGGCTCACGGGCGTGGACGACCAGGCCGCGATCGCCTCGTTTGCGGACGCGGAGAAACTGGGCAAGAAGACGGCCGCGTTCTTCAACAACTACGCCCTTGCGCTCGAGCGCGCCGGTGAACACGCCCGCGCCGAGAGTTATTTCATCGCGGCCGCGGCGGCGGACGACGGCAGGGAGGAGTACCGCCTCAATCTCGCGCTGCACTACATGCGGGTCGCGAACTACCAGGACGCGTCGGTTGCGTTCGAGCAGCTGATCGCCGCGCGCGGCGCGCGCTGGAGCTGGTCCGTGTACCTGGCGCGCGCGTACGTCGAGCTCGGCCGTTTCGACGAAGCGCTCGCGGCGCTGGATCCGTTTCGCGCCGAGATCGAGGCCGGCCGCCTCGCGCCGGACTCGGATCGCGTCGATCGCGTGCCGCCGACCGTGGCCGAGGCGCTCTCCGCCGCGGGGCTTGCGTGGCGGGGGCGCAGGGAATTCGCGCGGTCGCGCGAATGCCTCGCGCGCGCGGTCGCGCTCGATCCGGGCGAACCCTCCCACCTCAATAACTATGGCGTTGTGCTCGCCGAGAGTGGTATGCTGGCCGAAGCTCGGGCCCAGTGGAAGCGGGTGCTCGAAATTGATCCCCGGAACGCCACCGCCAGGGCCAACCTTTCCGCATACGAACGGTAACAAACCCATCCCGGCGCACGTAGTGACGCATGGTGCCCGATTCATCCCGACCAGCCGGAAGGCGGTAAACCATGTACTGCAAATACTGCGGACGTGAGGTCGACGAAAAGGCCGAGCTGTGCGTCCATTGCGGCCGGCGCATTCGAAGCTCCGTCGCCGTTCTGCTCTCGGACAGCGAGCTGACCCGTCTCAAACCGCAGCGTGAGGCCAAGAGCCCCGGACTCGCCGGATTCCTCGGCTTCGTGCTGTCGTGGCTGTTGATGGGCCCGGTCGGTTACATCTACCTCGGGCAGTGGAACTGGTTCTTCATCACGCTCGTCATCTCGGTTCTGGTCTACATTCTCACCTTCGGCGTCGCCTACGCGCTGTTTCCGTTCGTGTTCGCGTTTCACCAGTATCAGATGGCGCGCGAGCTGAACGAGATGATCGCTCCGCCGGCGCCGTCGAGCGGTGAAAGGCCGGCCGGGGGAACGGGCGGAGTCGAACCGCCCCACGCTCCCTACACGCAGG
>DASTOO010000403.1:0-6853 GCA_035762505.1 Candidatus Krumholzibacteriia bacterium | reverse complement strand
TCTACGACTACTGTGTCCGCCGGCTCCGGTACTCCGGCTCCTCGGCCTGCCGGCGCATCCAGGCCGCCCGCTGCATCCGCGAGCACCCCGAGGTCCTCGCCCTCCTCGAGGCGGGCGAACTGGATCTTGGCACCGTCCATCTCATCGAGCGGGTTCTCACCGAGGAGAACTGTGCCGAGATCCTCGCCCGGGTGCGGGGACGGTCGTACCGGGAGGTCAAACGGGTGGTCGCGGAGTACACACCGACGGTGGTGGTCGAAGAACGCATCGAACCGGTGCGGACGTTCGTGACACCGGCGAATGTCGACGCGGTGGTCTTCGAGCGCGAGATCGCCCGTCATGTCCCGCACATGGAGCCTCGCGTCACCGGGAGCTGGGTGGTCTCGGAGCAAAAGATGGCGGTGCAGTTCCTGGCGAGCGAGGAGCTGATGGCGAAGTACGAGCAGGTGAAGGCGCTGTTGTCGCACAGTCATCCCGATGCGACCTTTGTCGAGGTGCTGGAGGTGCTGCTCGGGGAGTACCTGGAGCGTCACAGCCCCGAAGCGCGGCAGCGGCGGCGTGAGGTGAGGCGGGTTGCGGCGCAGCCATCAGCGAAAGCAGGTGGCAAGTTTTCGACCGTCGGCGCCGGTGGTAACGGCACGCGCGACCCGCGCGCGACAAGGCACGTCCCCGCGGCGGTCCGCGACGAGGTGTTTGTCCGTGACGAGGCACAATGTACGTACGTGGCGCCCGGCGGTACCCGCTGCGAGTCACGGCACGCGCTCGAGATCGATCACATCCGGCCGTTCGCGGCGGGCGGGACGCACGATCCATCCAACTTGAGACTTCTGCGCTGCGCACAACCGCCTGGCCGCGGAGCAGACACTGGGAAAGCACGTGATGGAGCAATATTGGAAGCGGGAATAATGAGCCGTGGCGGAACTGCCGCAATGAAGCCTCGTCACGGGCTCGAAGCGGGACTACTTCTCCAGCGGTGACTTCTCCTTGAGGTCGTCCGCGAAGAGTTTCCGCACCTTGTCCACTTTGGGGAGGGCCACCGCGCGCACGTAGCCCTGGGTGGGATTCGCGCACACGTAGCTCTGGTGGTACGTCTCCGCGGGGTAGAACTCTTTCAGGGGCTCCAGCGTGGTCACGATGGGACGGGGGTCCGCGCGCGCCTTCGTCAACTCCGCGATGTAGTCTTCCGCCGCCTTGCGTTCCGTGTCGTTCGCGTAGAAGATCGCCGAGCGGTACTGCGGCCCGGTGTCGTTCCCCTGGCGGTTGAGCGTCGTCGGGTCGTGGGTGGCGAAGTGGACCTCGAGCAGCTTGCCGAACCCGATTTTTGCAGGGTCATAAATGATCTGCACGGCTTCGGCGTGGCCGGTGGTGCCGGTGCACACGGCCTGGTAGTTGGCGGTCTCCTTCGAGCCGCCGGCGTAGCCGGAGACGGCGTCGATGACGCCGTCGATCTCTTCGAAAACGGCCTCGACGCACCAGAAGCACCCGCCGGCGAAGACGGCGGTGGCGTGGTACGCGGAGGGTGGTGTGGCAGGTGTCATGGGTGTCATGATAGCAGAAACGAAGCCGGCGGCGTTTTGGATGGCGGCAATTGGCACGGCGTTGAATTCCTTGACACAACCGGGTGCGTAAGCCTTTCTTTGGTCACGGGATAGCCTCCGTCGTCATGCGTTGTTCCATTCTCATCGTTCTCCTCTCCTCCCTCATCTTCGCGGGCTGCGCAAGCCGCCCGCGGGAGCAGGGGACCGTTCTGGATGATTCCTGCCTGCTGCGCGGTCCGGGCGTGCCGTCCGATGGCGGGAACCTGGTCGCCGTTCAGTCCGACCAGCTCCGGGCGCCGACCGCCGCGACGTTGATCGAAGTGGACTGTCACGGCCGCATACGGCCCGGCCTGGCGGACGTACCGTCGGGTAAGGGACTTCGCCGCGTGTTCTCGCTGCGGGAGGGTGGGATGATCACAGCGCGCGCGGTCGCGCGCGTGTGGTCCGATGTGATCGCGAGCGGCGGTGGCGTGGACTCGGTGCGGGCGCTCGACGACCGCCGGCTCGAAGTCTTCCTCGAACAGCCGACTCTGACCACGCTCGCGTCGCCTGATTTCTCGATCGAAATGAGCAACGAAGGCCGGTGGCTCGTCGTCGATGTGTCCGGGGCCGATCCGCGCGACGCGCTGGCGGTGACGGACCTCATGGTGGCCGGCAACCCGGCGGTCGCCGAGTACGCCGCGGGACTCGGGAAGGCGGTTGCGCCGCTCCCGTTCGATCGCACCTTCGTGCTGCTGGTCCCGGGGTCGCGCGGAACCTCATCTCTCAGCGGGGAGGCGCGAGCGGACTTGGTGGCGGCGGTGCGCACGGCGAGCGCGCGCGCCAGCACCACGCCTTCGTGGTGGGTGCACGACCTCGACGGATGTGCGGAGCTTTCATCGCTCCCCGGCTGGAGGATCACGACGCCGAATCGCACCGGGCCGCCGTGCGTCTACTTCGACGCCGGGGATCCGGTCGCGCGCGATCTTGCCGAGCGGATCGTGGCGCTCGCGGCGATGGACACGATGACGTCGGAGCCCGCGCGTGCCGTGGTGCGCGTGCTCGCGTCCGATGGCGGATTCATCCCCACGGCGAAGGGTGTCGCGGCCGGCGAGATGACGGAACGCCTGGAGCGCGGCGACGGCCTCGCCTTCGTGACGAGCGTGCGCAACCCGGTTCCCGATGCGTGCGGCGCCGCGCGCGGGTTGTTGCGCCGGGCGCCGTGGCTCGCGGCGGGACGCTCCGCGATCGCGGGCCCGGTGATTCCGCTGATCGATACGCACGGGTATGTGATCCTCGCCAACCGCGACGTCGCCGTGACCTGGGACATCTATGGCATGGTCCGCATCGTGCCCGTGGAGGCGCTCCCGTGAGCTTCCGCGCGCGGCTGGCCATCGGGTTCCTGGCGGGCGCCGTCGTTCCGGTGCTCGTCCTGGGTTTCTTTGTCCGCCGCGAGATGACGGCTCGTCTCACCGCGCAATACGAACGGCGCGTCGAAGCGCTCGCCGGCGTCGTGGAGCGCGACCTCGCCGCCGAGCGCGACGCAATCCGCGCGGCACTCGCCCCTATCGCGGACCGCGTGTCCGACGACACGCGCTTCCGGCGCGCGGCGGTGGACGGTGTGGCCGATGAGCGGCGCTACCTGCTCGACTACGCCGGTGTCGCGATGCGGCTCGCGGGTCTCTCCATGCTGCAGATCCAGGATGAGAACGGCCGCATCGTGAGCTCGGGCCACTTTCGCAACGACTACGATCACATGGACGCGGAGCTGCCGCGTCTCCTCGGCAACGCGCCCGGCGGCGTCGCCCTCGTGCGCGCCCGCACCCCGTCCTCGGCATTCCTCGCGCTGGCGAGCGTCGATACGGTCGTCATCGGGGGCGAGCCCTTCTGGCTGGTCGGCGGGATCGAGGCGGAGTCGCGCCTGCTGGGACGCCTGTCGCGCGGGGAAGACATGCGAGTGACGCTCGTTCTTCCCGGCGACTCGGTCGCAGCCGGCGACGCGGTGGCGCGAACGCTCCACGTCCCCGTCATCGGCGACGCGGGGATGCAGAACGCGTCCATCCGCGTGTCCCACGACGCGGGGGAGCTGCACGCGCTGCGCGCGAGCATCGACCGCTGGATCGTCCTTGCCGCTCTCGCGACCGCGACCGTCGCCGTGCTGCTCGCGTCCCTCATGGCCGCGCGCATGAGCCGCCCCATCGTCGAGCTGGCGGAGAAGGCGGGCGGCCTGGATCTCGACCGTCTGGACGCGGACTTCGCCACCACGCGCCGCGACGAGGTGGGCGTGCTCGCGCGCTCGCTCGGCGCCATGACGGCGCGGCTCCGCCAGAGCGCGTCGGCGCTGCGCGACGCCGAGCGCCGGGCCACGCTGGGCGAGATCGCGCGCCAGGTGAATCACGACATCAAGAACGGGCTCACGCCGATTCGCAATGTCTTCCGGCACCTCGACGAGCAGGCGGAGGCGGATCCCCCCTCGTTACTGCGTGTGTACAATGCGCGGCGTGCCACCATCGACTCCGGCATCTCGTACCTGGAGACGCTCGCGGCGAACTATGCGAAACTCTCCCGGCGCGGCGGCCGTCCCCGCACGAACCTGGGCGACGTCGTGCGCAGCGTCGTGTCGGGCCGCGCGAGCACGCCGTCGCTGATCGTCCGCGCGGAGGGCCCGGACGTGTACGTCAACGCCGACCCGCTGGCGCTGCGGCGCATCGTCGAGAACCTCGTGGGCAACGCCGTCGACAGCATCGTGAACGGAGACGGCCGCGTGACGGTCGCCACCGCCGCCATCGGCGACGTCCGCCACGCGCGTGTCCGCCTTACCGTCGCCGATACCGGTGCGGGCATCGCGCCGGAGCTGCTCGAGCGCGTGTTCGACGACTTCTTCACGACCAAACCGGACGGCAACGGCCTCGGGCTCTCCATCGTGCGCCGCCTCGTGATGGACCTCGACGGCACCATCGCGCTGGAGAGCGAAGCGGGCAAGGGAAGCCGCTTCATCGTGGAACTGCCCGCAGCCGCGCCGGAGGTGAGGGAATGATCCGGGTGCTCATCGTGGACGACGTCCGCAATCTCGCGGAGCAGTACGCGTACGACCTCGCGCGCCTCGGCGGTTTCGAGACGAAGGTGGCCGTGTCGGGCAAGGAGGCGCTCGAGATCGTGGCCTTCGATCCGGTGGACTGCGTGATCCTGGACCTCGAGATGCCGGGGGTCGACGGCTTCGAGGTGCTGAGAACGATGACGCGGGAAGGGTACGGCATCCCGGTGATCGTCTATACGGGCACCGGCGACTACGACCGCTGCGTGCAGGCGGTCCGCCTGGGTGCCGCGAGTTTCATCGACAAGTCCGAGCCGATGGAGCGCGTCGTGCACGAAGTGGAGACGGCGCTCGAGCGCGCGCGGCTGCGCGCGGAGGTGAAGTCGCTGCGTGGCGTCGCCGAGGACACGGCGCTCGTCGGGTCCAGCGGGCCCATGCGCGAGCTTGCGCAGCGCATCGGGCGTGTCGCCGCGATCTCGAGCACGGTGCTGATCGAGGGCGAGAGCGGAACGGGGAAGGAAGTGGTCGCGCGCGAGCTGCACCGCCTCGGGCCGCGCGCGGAAGGGCCGTTCGTCGCGATCAACAGCGCGGCGCTGCCCGAGAATCTGGTGGAGAGCGAGCTCTTCGGCCACGAGCGCGGCGCGTTCACCGGCGCCGGCCGCACCCACCGCGGGGCGTTCGAACGCGCGTCGGGCGGGACGTTGTTCCTGGATGAGATCGGCGAGCTTCCCTCCCCGGTGCAGGCCAAGCTGCTGCGCGTTCTCGAGCAGAACGAGATCACCCGCGTCGGCGCGGAGCGCGCCATCAGGGTGGACGCGCGCGTGATCGCCGCTACCCACCGCGACCTCGAAGCCGACGCCGCGGCGGGGCGCTTCCGCAGCGACCTGTTCTACCGTCTCAACGTCCACGTCCTGCGCGTGCCGCCGCTCCGCGACCGTCGCTCCGACATTCCGGAGCTGGCCAACCACTTCCTCACCGCGGTCTGCGCCCGCTTCGGTGCGCGGCGCAAGCGCTTCGACCGCGAAGCACTCGACGCGCTCATGGCGTACGACTGGAGCCGCAACAACGTGCGCGAGCTGCGCAACATCGTCGAGCGCGCGGTGCTCGCGACCGATGGGCCCGTTATCGCGCCCGCCGATCTTCCCGCCGAGATCCGCGGCGGTGACGTTTCTGCGGAAGAGTCGACCGCGCGCACCTTCAAGGATCGCAAGGTCGAAGCGGAGCGCCGGATCGTCATCGCGGCACTCGAGGCCGCGGACTGGAACGTCACGCGCGCCGCCGCCGACCTGGGCCTCGCCGACCATGCGAGTCTCCAGAAGATCATGCGTCGCCTCAAGGTCCGCCGGCCGCGCTAGGGCGCCAAGCGTGGACGTTACCATCGACGTCGACAATGACGAGTGCCGCGATGCACGAGATGCACCTCGTCACCGACAACCGACGGCGGTCACGGGGTTCGTGTGAGCGGAACGGCGGCGTTTTGCTGATACAAGACAAAGCGAGGCGAGACACCATCGACCGGTGCATCGAAGTCCATCATGATGCCCGCTGGCACGAACAGAAATCGATTCCTTCCGACATACGTGAGCGGGAATGCGTCCTGTCCTTCCGTCTGCGCTTCCAGCGCGGTGCCGTTGCGCCGGACCGTAATCGTTAGACCGTAGGCCTCTGCCGAGTAGACACCCGCCAGGGGCAGAGCGGTCGTGTCGGCGAGTGTGATCGGCGTGAACGACGGCAACGGCGCGTCGATGCCATACAAGATGCTCCATGCCAGAAAGAAAGCCCGATTGATGGGGTAGTTGTACCCGTTGACTGTCAGCGCCAGCGACAGCGAGTCTTCGGGAACATGGCCAATGAGGGCGGCATGCGCCCCGATCCCACCATCGTGGGAGAATCCCAATTTCGCGGCGCCCGGGATCGAGAACGGACCCAGACCCTTTCCACTTCTTCTCGTGCCGTCGTCGAAGCCGTTCGTCATCTCCGACAACGACGCGGCGCTGATCAGACGACCTTGAAAGAGCGCGCAGATAAATTCGCTCAAATCATTCGACGTCGAAACGATTCCACCGGCCGCGCCGGCATTCTCGACCGCGTGGTCCGGCTGTCGCTGCCAGTATCCGTTATCGAAGTAGTACGCCCGTGCTTCGTTCGCGCTCGGCGTAACGGGCCCTCCGAAATCGGTGCGTTGAAGACCGATGCGGTTCGCAATACGCCGCTGCAACTGCTCTTTGTACGTCGAGCCCGTAACCGACTCGATCACATATCCCAAGAGCAAGTAATTGCTATTGCTGTAGCGCCGTCGCGT